>JABMPR010000354.1 GCA_013202895.1 bacterium
ACCTTTGGGTTATGAGCCCAACGAGCTACCAGACTGCTCCATCCCGCGATGTTTAAAAGCGGGCTGAATATATATGGAGACCCAAGCTCTGTCAAGAGCAGAAGGCAGCATAAATATAAATAGTTGCAATCCGACTACCAACTGACACGAGCCCCAAGTTTGAGCGAATAATTATCAGTGAAGGCATTGGTGAGTGCAACCGTTGCAGCAAAGTTGTCTGCAAATACAAAACTTAAACCACTATTAAAATCAAATCCATTATCAAATGTTTTTACATCCGGGAATTTATATCCATCTACATAATCACTGTCGTCTACACTTGTAATGACACCATTGTTATCCCGCACATGATAGTAGCGTTCAACAATTACATCGTAATTCTCGCTGATATCCGTTTTCCTGAAGATCTTTGTCAAGCCCGACTGTATTTTAAAATACTGCCCGAATTTAAATATGAAGCCCACCGGCAAACCCACATAGATCTCTCGCTCGTTGCGTTCCCATGAAAATTCCTTTTCATCGATTTGAGTATGCACATCAGTCCCATCATAGTAATATCCTCCAGCGCGTTCCGTGAATGCATATTTCTCACCAGAAAAGGGTTCTTTCGCCGTCAGCTTACGATCACTCAATCTCAGGTGTAAACCACCCAGGAAACGGAAAGTGGGGGATACATTCCAATCAATTCCACCTGTACCACGGATTATCTGCTGCTCCAGCTTTCCCGTTCCGCTGCGCTCAACAATTGCCCAGGATAGGGATGTATATTCTGAGACTGAGGTATCATAATAAGAAAAATAGCGATTTTCATAATTGCTATTTTGCAACATACTCTCAGATTCAATTAAATCTGCAACCCTCTGCTCTCCTTGAATAGAAAACCGGTACTGAATCCCATTTGCCCCCGTAGAACGATATTGCAGACCACCGTAAATCGTTCGACCATCATAATCCCAAGCCTTCTCTGATCGATGATTATATTGTGATGAATAAAATGTTGAATCATCCAGGCTTATATCAGCATACTGATCCAGAAATAAATAATAATACATCGATGAATCTCGCTGATTGAAGTCACGATCAAGATCTCCAAAAAGCAAACCCGCACTAATCCCCAGCTGGGCACCACTCTGAAGTCGTGTGTCGATTCCCAGCATGATATCGTTACTTTTAAAGGTCTGCTTCCGCTCTGTATTTGAATCATAATAACTTACAAATACATCATAGTAGTCGTTTTGATCGTCTGAGTTGAAATCCCACAAACTACCATCAGCCTTCTCATCCGTCACTGTGTATCGAAGCCCCAGTTGTGTATTAGATGTCAGAGGGTGAGCCAATAGAAAAGACAGACGGTAGCCCTGGTTTATGTTTTCATCATCTCCGGCTTGACGCAAATTATAATCATCATAGGGGTCGTCACCACTATTCTCATAGCTGGCACCCATTGCATCAAGATAACGGAAGCCCCAGTCATCATAGGGCTGGTAAAATTCACTGATGCCATATACCCAATCAAAGGATAGACCGAAACGCGTTTTTGCCATCTGTTCTATGGGATACCCCAGATAGAAAAAGCGAAACGCCGGGTCATAGTCTTCCTTTTCCTCGGTTTGTCGATATTGCGACCAGGGAACCATCACATAAGAGTCATATTCTGCGTAACTAAAAGTTCTCCCCGGGAAAGGATTATCATCATCAAAAAGTTCTTGACCACCAAGATCCAGCTGAAAAAAGTGTTTGGAGACCATATCAAATCTTACAGCCGGGTTGGCACTGATATCATCCATTGGAGAGCTGTAAAGATCCTGGAAACCCTCCCCAAGTCCATAGACAGACATGGAGTGAAACCCAATAGGCGCCAGAAACTGTTTCCCCAGGACAAAATCGCTGGCCATAACAGAGTATTCAGGATACCAGCCCATAACACTTGATGAAATTAATCCGAGCGTTATCCAGAAAATTTTAATATTTTTCATGATGATTTCCCCTCGTGGGTTTCAATTAGTAATGCCGCAAATTACCAGTTCTTTATTATAAAAACCATTGCCCTAATTGTTCCAACAAGTCTTATCCCAATTTTATCTCAGATTGATTGTCTCTATTCTTCAGGAGTATCCATAGTATTAGCTGATTCCGATTCAGCCCGATTCATGTACTGATTTTTGGCGGCATCCAATGCTTTAAAAAGTGCCATACGCTCCTGTATCAGCTCATACATGAGTGTTTTCCTTTTGATGAATAATGAAAAAATGCGTATGTGTTGACGGTATCTCTGCATGGTATCGTGATAATAAAGGGCAAATCTGCCGGCAGGTAAAAGTGTAGCCAGATAAACAGCCGTTAAATAACCAGACCCGGAGATGAACCATACCAAAAGCGTCTGAATTGTATAAAACAAGCCAAATACAAGGAATCCGGATAGCATTTTGATCGTGGATAAGTATTCCTGACTCGTACCAAGTGATTTTACCAACCGGGCCGGAACACGGTAGGCCAGAAAATTATTGGCAACACCCCACACATAGATAGGCAGCCCAATAATCACCCCCAATAGCCCGAACACTCGTCGGGCAAAAGTTTTTTGACCATGGGCCGTTGACAGCAGATCGTCACGCAGTTCCAATCCCTCAATTTTCGCCAGATAGCTGTTCATTTGCCGATTCAAGTGTAAAAAGGATTTGGCATGCTGTTTTTGATACCAGTTGATAGCATCTGCCATCCCCAGAGTTACTGAGAAATCATGTTGTTTTAATTCTTCCTGAAGCCCCAGATCAACTGCCAGTTCCATTTTATAGATCATTTTTAGATTATCCAGCACTTCAGCTGTCTCAGGGGATTCAACCATGGTTGTCAATTTCTCCAGAGCGTCTCTGATCTGGTTGGTTACCTGATAGACTGCTTCATACTCGTCTTTTTCATAAATATCTTTAAAATCACGCAAATCAATGGGTCGCCCAAAACGGCAATGAACATCGCTGAAAAATTCTGTGGGGGAAGTGTAATTGATGCCTGCTGGCACAATTTTAACGCCTAGATCAAAAGCATTTCTAACTTCTGCTCCCAGTCCAATACGCGCAGTTCCAGTTTTAATTTCATGGAGGGTTCCATCCATCTGGCTGACACCCTCAGGCATGATTACCAATGCATTCCCTGCTTCCAGCGATTCAAAACATTTCTCAAAGATTTGTGCATTTTTGCCCATTTCTTTTTCTGCATCCTGTTTGCGATAGACTGGAAGCACATGCACTGAACGAAATAACAATTTGGATATTGGTGTTTTAAAAAGTGTACTTTTCCCGAGAAAATGGGGATTACGACCGGATAACAGAGCAACCAGCAAGGGGTCCATCATGGTATTAGGATGATTTGACGCCAGGATGATGGGTCCTTTTGCAGATACTCTATCCTTGTGCTCCACATGGATACGGCGAAAAAAAACTTTCACCAAAAAAATGAATAGATATTTCAGAATGTAATAAAACATATCAATCTTCTGTTATTGCCTCACCACGTTTTACCGGAATCATGAAAATAAGAGCGATTATCAAAGTGATTGAGCCATACATGAACCCAACACCATAATTATTATTAAAGATCTCAATGATTTTCCCAGCCATTATAGGTCCGGCTATTGCAGAGGATTGGGAAGACAAATAATAAAGTCCCGTATAAGCTCCCAAACGATCCTGGGGTGCCATATCCACCACCATAGGCAGGGAATTGACAAGAATGAGGGACCATGTTATGCCTGTGAGGGGCAGCATGATTTGAACCAGAAACAGGGTATGGATGAAAAAGCCCCAAAATAATAGCAGGGCAAAGCCAATAATTCCAAAAATGATGATCAAGCGCCGCCCAAATTTCGCACCGAGATAGCCGCTCAACGGAGAAAAGAGAACTATTGGTAGTGAAAAGTAGGCTAATAAACCCGTTGCCTGTCCACTATCAATACCGAAACGGTTAACCGCAAATGAAGTAAAAAATACTTCAAGGGCGCCATATCCGAGAAACCAGAAGAAAATTGCAGAGAGCAGAAATAGAGCTGAACGGTCTTTATCGGTAATCACAGTTTTGAGACTGTCCAAAATTCCGGGCTCTTCCTCTTTGGGTTCTGGAACTTTCGGTTCTTTAATGAAATACAGAACGACTGCAGCGCCTATCAGCATAATTATGCCACCAAAATAGAAGGGCGCACCCACAGATACCTTGAACAGGATTCCACCCACCACAAATGCCAGAACGGCACCAACGCCTCCCATGAGGTTGATCATACCATTTGCCTGGGAGCGCATCTTGGAGGGGGTAATATCGGGCATGAGGGAGATTACGGGTGTCCTGAACACATCCATTGCAAACAGAGTAATAAAAATAGCAATCATAAATGGAATCAAGGATACGTTAAGCATCATGGGTATTCCAATAAATCCGATGAAAGCAAGTGGGGCTCCCATAGCTATAAATGGCTTTCGGCGACCGATACGTGTTCTAATGCGATCTGACCAGGCGCCAATGAACGGTAGAATGAAGAGGGCAGCGATATTATCCAGAGTCATGATAAAACCTGTTGCAGTCGGACTCATCCCAAATCCGTTCACCCCGGCTGAGCTGGCAAAACCTTCTCGTCCAGCCTGAAGAAAAATAGGAACGTAGGCATTATAGATACCCCACAGAATAGTAGTGCCCATAAATCCAAATCCCAGCAGCAACAGACGCCCATAACTGAATTTCATCCTAAATCCTTCCTAAATTTAGATCATTTTTAGACCGGCTAAATTAAGGGCATTCGCTAACAATTCAACATTTGAAAAACCCCTGTGAATATGATTGATTAGTATAGCAATAATTCTGTTTGAGGATAATTTGTCCATCTTTGTCGTGGTCGGCAAAAATATGCACCAGGCACCCGAAATATTGGGGAGAGCTTTATCAGTATCGGCCTGCATGGAGTTTGTGCAGAGGCAATTGCCTCAGGTTCTTATGAAAGGAATATTTCAATCGTAATTAATCACAAATTTAGAGCTTCTGCAATTCGTGCTCTGCATTCCTTTTTTGAAATTGAAAAATGATTGAGGTGAAGAAAAAAATTGAGGTGAGCATTCTGGGAGCAACTGGTATGGTTGGCCAGAATTATGTCCGTCTTTTAGCTGCCCATCCCTGGTTTAAAATCACCGATCTGGCAGCCTCACCCTTGTCTGCAGGAAAGACATATTTGGAGGCAGTTCAAGGGAAATGGATTGGAGATCAATCCATTCCAAAATCCATCGAGAAGCTTGTTGTCAGAGATACCCAGGATATTTCCAATGTGCCAAACGCTGTCCAATGCGTTTTCTCTGCCATGGATCTTCCAGAAAAAAGTCGGACAGCAGACCTGGAATTCAAATATGCCGCAGCCGGTTATCCAATAGTGAGTAACAGCTCCGCAAACCGCTGGACTGCTGATGTCCCTATTTTGATTCCTGAGATTAATCCTGATCATATCAACATCATACCCATTCAGCAAAAAATACGTGGTTTTAAGTCTGGTGGATTTGTTGTAGCCAAACCCAACTGCTCTATTCAGTCCTTCTTGACCTCGATTTATGCACTAGAAAAGGCTGGCTATCCTATTGACCAGATAATTGTAACTACTCTCCAAGCTCTCTCTGGTGGCGGCTACAAAACCATTTCCTCAAAAGAAATGGTCATGAATGTCATTCCATATATTGGTGGCGAAGAAGCCAAAACTGAATTTGAGCCATCCAAAGTGATGGGTAGAGTTGGTGAACATGGAATCGAAAACGATACGCATATAGCAATCAGTGCCACCTGTATCAGGGTTCCAGTGATCGATGGTCACACTGCCAGCATAAGTCTGAAATTCATGGACAAGGTACCGAGCAAGGATGAAATAGTTTCAGTCTGGAGGAAATTTCGTTCAGTACCCCAGAAATTGAGATTACCATTTGCTCCTGAGCAACCCATTATTTATTCAGAATTTGAGAACAGACCTCAGCCACAATTGGATGTAATGAACGACAAGGGGATGGCACTGACCATCGGCCGCTTACGAGAGGACAGCATTCTTGATTATAAGTATGTAGCATTATCTCATAATACCTTAAGGGGAGCTGCAGGTGGTGCTATTCTGGCTGCCGAATATCTTGTTTACAAAGGGTTTATCAGCTGAGACCATCAGTTCGCTTAATGCAACGCTATTTTGTTTAAATATTTTCTGCAGTTTTCCATAGAAAGCAGATAATCTTAGAAAACAAATTTATTAATTGGTCCATGATTTGCGCGAAGTATCAACATTGCTAATAATCATTAATATTGGTTTGTATTTTGCGGAAGCATTTGCCATCATTATGAATAGCATTACTTTTTAGGGCTGTATTTGAATGATGTTGACACTAGGAAAGTGATTATGAATATTTTTGGACGTTACTACTTATTTCTTCAGCTGCTATTTCTCAATTGGATCGGTAAAGTTGGGACAATTTTATCAACTACGGCATTTGTTTCATTTTTTATCCTTGAAGGTCTTTCCCTGATTGGAGTTTTTCACAATACGTACACTGGAATCGTTACCTATTTTGTGCTACCAATGCTTTTCGCGCTTGGTCTGATTCTCCTACCAATAGCCTGGCAAAAACAGAAAAAAGAAACGGGAACCACCTTACACCATGTTTTTCTAGAAGCATTGGGTGATCATGAAATCGGAACTCAAAATTTCTGGGAAAAAGTAATCCCGGTGGTGTTTATATTAACCATCGTGAATGTGCTATTTATTGTTGGTGCGGGGTCAAGTGCCATGCACTACATGGATCAATCAGAATTTTGCGGTACTGCCTGTCACAAGGTCATGGGACCAGAATGGCAGGTTTATAAAGAGTCACCTCATTCTCGGGTGGCTTGTGTCGATTGCCACATTGGTGAGGGAGTCCAAGCCCTGGCTTCTGCCAAATTAAATGGTGCCTGGCAGGCCGTTTCGGCAATACTTGATCTGTACGACAAACCTATTGGTACTCCGATCCACAATTTAAGACCCGCCCGGGAAACCTGCGGTAAGTGCCATTGGCCAGAAAAACATTATGGATCAAAACTAGTTAAACTCAATCGTTATAAGGATGATGAAGCCAATACGCATCAATTCACAACCTTAAATTTGAAGGTAGATGCAATGACTGGTGTTGGATCCGGTATTCATTGGCACATTTCTGAGGATAATGAAGTTCGTTATAGCTCCCTTAATGACCAACGCGAAACCATGCTTTGGGTTGAAGTAAAACGTGCCGAAGGCGAATTTCACCGATATACGAATCGGCATTATGCGGATTCAACTCTGGTTGAGCATGAACCTCGTACCATGGATTGTGTGGATTGTCACAACCGTGCAACTCATATATACGAACAACCTGATGCTGCCTTAGATCTAGCCATGGGAAGAGGCTTAATCGACACTGACTTACCTTATATAAAGCGTGAAGCCTTAGCTTCAATTATCACCGAATATGATGATAAGGAGACGGGTCTAAATTCTATTCAGGAACGCTTGGAAACCTTTTATTCCCTGGAATATCCTGATCGTCATTTTAAAACGCTTCTATCCTCCATTGAAGCAGTGAAGACGATCTGGGATCGTAACATTCATCCCGATATGAAAATCACTTGGAACACCTATCCCAATCATCTTGGCCATAAGGTTGAGTTTGGCTGTTTTTCATGCCACAACTTCATGGAACATGAGCAAAGTGATGGCTGTTTCAGATGTCATAATCGACACATTGTAGATGAAAACGGGGAGTACATATCCGATGAATGTACGCTTTGCCATTCCATTTTATCGCTTAGTGAAAGGGATCCACTCCAGTATTTACTTGATCAGGAGTTCAGGACATTTGAAGAGCATAAAAACGAATATTTCAGGGGAGAGTACCTGAATAATTTTTAGATCAATTCACTTGCTCACAGCTGGTTGCGCTTCTATTTTTGCGCGCTTTTTAGGGCAGGGTAGCTCAGTTGGTTAGAGC
>JABMPR010000355.1 GCA_013202895.1 bacterium
ACATGGTACCATACCAACGCAAGGGGAAGTTCCCAATACTGAATATTACAGGCACTGCTGACCAAACGTGTATCCAAGGGCATGGGTTCCAATCTTGAGATAGCTAGGGAAGCAAAATCCGGGTGTAATGGATTGATGAGATAATTATGCTCTTCATGGATGACAGAACTTGGAATTTGCAAAATTAATGACTGTTGTGCTTCCAACCACTTATCTCCGATCCGCTGTAAAACTGCTTCTGGAAAAGGAGCATCCCAACCATGAGGCAGTTCTGCCAGGGTGATGCTACTGACCCTGTCTTCACCAACCTCAATAGCTAGTTTAGAATAAGCCCCCATTGCCACATTATTTCTGATGTGGACAAATATTTCCAATACTGCAAGAGACAGATGTTGGGCACAATAAATTACTGGATGCCCGGGGCTTGTCCAACGGCCCCCATACACTCGGGCGCCCTCACCGCTAAGCCCATCAGCCTTGTAACGACTTTTTATGATCCTCCAAATCAACAAAGCTACAGAGCGATTCCATGCTCAAGACGGCCAATGAGGATTTCAACTTCGCGGGCTCCTAACTCGGTGCTGGCAAACTCCAGGGGCGATGCTCCTCCTAAAGCAGGCAGAGACGTTGCAAACCAAGCTCGAGCTGCGGAGTAATCCCCCTCAAACAGTGAAACCACATGCGCAAACACACGGGCGGCACGCAACAATCGATCGGATTCGGCGGGATGCAGCAGGCCTTCACGCTTCCTTCTTTGTAAAGTGCGTAGGGGAATCTGCAACAGCCCAAGTAGCTTGTCTTTTGGAAGGGCCAGGTTAAGTGCAAAATGTTCAAAAGCAGCAATGGACAAACCTTCTTGAACAGCGTTCACCAGCATCGGTGTTTCATATTCCCTGAGTCCCAGCAAGGAGACATAATAATTCCCGACAGATTCGCTAAGACTGAGATGCTTGTTTAATGCCTCCTGATCTGATTCAGACTGATAGACTACCATGTTGATTTCCTTTTTATAATACTGCGCCAGATGGCGCTAATTTATACGCCATACGCCGATTTTCAAACCATTATTACTGAAAAACAAAAGAGACCACCTATGGCAGCCTCTTTTTTAAGCATGTAGTTCAGATATTTAGAAGCTGAATCCTTCCGGCAAGTCCTCAGCGACTGTACCCAGTGGCACCCATGAAATATCCATGATGGTGTAGGTCGGTTTCTTGGTTTGAAAGATGGGAACTACCTTCATGCCAATGACAGGTTCACCAACGGATAAATACCCCATTAGAATTGTCGAAACACCATCAAATTCAACATTTACAAAACGGATGGGCTTTTCCAGAGTATTGAATGCGCCAGTCCGTTCTGTGATCATAAATGTATGAACGCTGGCACCCTGCTGCGCCAATTCAGTAAGATCAATCTGTTCACAACGCATGAGACAATCTGGACAGTGAATGCGATAAGGAATGAATATCGATTCATGGGCATCACATTTAGGATTCGCACATTTTGTCCCAAGCAGTTTCCCTTTGCTTAGATTTTCAAAAAATGGCGCTTCCCCACCATAGGAATGGATGTGTGTGACATCGCGAGGATTGGTTACCCCTATCAGATTACCATCTGCATCACGAATAGCTTCGTTGGGATAGATGTAATGGAAATTTCCGGTGACACGATAGCGACCGTTTTCTACTTTGACTGTTCCTCTGTTTTCAGTAGTCATCTTAAGCCCTCCTTTGCAACTGGTGATCTGGATGTACCAATACTGTGGCCGTTACATGAGAGCCAACACCAGCGTGGCTAATAGCCAGACCGCGTTTTGCACCTTTGACCTGAAGATCGGTCCAGTCATCTGGTTTTGTACGATTAAAGCGTTTCCATTTGGCTTCATCACCATGCATCTCTGCCCAGCGACCCCAGATATGTTGAGCAACTTCTACCACTTGCATGATTCCAGTTGCACCAACAGCATGCATATTTCCAATTAATCCACCAGAGAGATTTGCCGGAAGTTTTCCTGGTTGACCTGTGTAAGGATTTGTATGAAAACAATCGCCAGATTCCACATAGGTTCTGCCTTCACCATAGGGACGAATTCCAATATCTTCATAGGTCTGGATATCACTAATTGTGAAAGCATCATGTAATTCAACCAGATCAAAATCATCGCTGGGATTAACAACCCCGGCCATGCCATAAGCATAATATGCAGCCATCCTGGCAGCCAGAAAACCGGTAAACCCGGGATAGCGATCTCCGCCCGGAAAACGTTTACCAAGATCTTTGTATTGGTCGGCACTTTCGTTAGGGAGCAATGGAATATCCATATCTCGTCGATCAGCTACTCTCAGGGTATGAGAGCCAGCAGCGGTATACAGTAATATTGGAT
>JABMPR010000356.1 GCA_013202895.1 bacterium
AAAGGAGCCTTATATAAGGTGTCTATCAATTCGGATTTAATTTGTTCCAGGGTTGATTTTCCTGTGTATAATTCATCAACGCTGGCAACTTTATCGGTAAAATAATCCTGGGCCTCCAATCCTATTGCCTTTGCCTTCATGCGCAAATTGACATCTTTACTGACCAGGACTACGCGCTGCTTTTCAGTTTTGGATAACTCGTATGCTGTATACAAAATCCGGTGATCAGTGATATCTTCGGAGAAAACGCCTGCCAAGTCTTCGCTCACGGAGTTTATTTCCACGCGAAAGACTCCCTGCTTTGGCCCCAGCTTTACACCCTCATCAAATATTTTTTCGGTGGAGAGATTGTCTATCACCCTAACAAATGCTCTCGCATGATAATTGAGGACGTCGTTACCCTTTTTAAAGTGGTCCAGTTCTTCAAGAACAGCCATAGGAAGTACAACATCATTCTCTTCAAAATGGAAAATGCAATCACTGTCGTGGAGGATGACATTGGTATCTAGAACAAGTGTTTTCTTCATGGTTTTTCCCTCTTCAGATAGATTCGGGAGAATTTAACATTATTTTGGTGCATCTCACGCGTGAATTTGAACCCCCAGCGATAGATCACTATTAATTGAAATCTTGTTTCCCGGCTGGAAAAAATCAACCCATTCCTTATCCCAAGGGTTATTTTAAACCTCTTTTAAGAGTTATTCGAACCCGGAGAAACGCAATGAACACGAAACGTTATACAAATCGATCAGACATAAAAGAATACCTGTCAAAAGTTGATCCTAATGTTTTGGATTATATAGAACAGTGTGAAACTCAAATTGATAAGTTAGCTGAAATTGGATATCAACTATCCAAAGAACGCAACCTGCCGACACTGCTGAATCTCATTATTAAAGAAGGCATGCGAATTACCAATTCAGATGGAGGTACCCTGTATCTCATGACTGAAGATGATCGCCTGGCATTCGAGATTATGAAGACCAAATCACTTGGTACTGACATGGGCGGAATCAGCAAGGTCCCGATTCCAGAGCAAATTTATCCTGTTAAATTATATACAGCCGATGGGACGCCGAATCATAATAATGTTTCGGCCTATGTTGGCCTCACCGGGAAGACTTTAAATATCCCAGATGCCTACGAGAATAAAGATTTTGATTTCTCAGGCGCCAAAGGCTTTGATGAACGCTTTGGATATCGCTCCAAATCCTTTTTAACCATTGCTATGAAGAATCATGAAAATGATACCATTGGTGTTCTTCAGCTGCTTAATGCGACAGATCCAGAGAGTAAAGAAATCATAGTCTTTTCCGAAGATATGCAGAAGCTGGTAGAGTCGCTAGCCAGCCAGGCAGCCGTTGCCATCACAAATGTGCGCCTCATCGAAGGCCTGGAAAATCTTTTGGAATCTTTCATCCAACTGATTGCTGATGCTATTGATGAGAAATCTCCGTACACCGGTGGACACTGCTCGAGAGTTCCAGCGCTGGCCATCATGCTGGCTGAAAAAGTCAACGCTTCCACAAAGGGTGCTTTTGCTGACGTTCACTTTTCCCAGGAGGATATGGATGAATTACGCATAGCGGCCTGGCTCCATGATGTTGGAAAGATCACCACACCTGAATATGTGGTGGATAAAGCCACAAAACTGGAAACAATCTATGATCGCGTCCACGAGCTTAATGTTCGGTTTGAGGTACTAAAACGCGATGTTGAAATTGAATATCTTCGAGCTCTAGCTAAAACGTCAGACCCAACTCAACAGGCTGAACTAGAGGTGGAAAAAATTGCCAAGCTGGCACAACTTGATGATGACCAACAATTTCTGCAAGCCTGTAACACTGGTGGTGAATTTATGGCTGACGATAAAAAGGAACGTGTCAAGCTCATTGCCAAACACCGCCTGACGTTAAACGGTGAGGAGCAAGCCTTGCTTAGCGAAGAATGGGTCATGAATCTAAATATTTCGCGAGGCACACTTAATGATGCCGAAAGAGATAAAATCAACGATCATATCGTTGTTACCATTGACATGCTTGAAAAACTACCCTTTCCCAAGCATCTCAAGCGGGTTCCTGAGTTTGCCGGCGGACATCATGAGACCATGATCGGTACAGGATACCCCAAGGGTTTGACACAGGATGACATGTCCATTCAGGCCAGGATTATGGGTATTGCCGACATCTTTGAGGCTCTCACCGCCAGTGATCGACCATATAAGAAGGGCAAGACCCTGTCAGAAGCCATGCGAATAATGGGCTTTTTTAAGAAAGATCAACATATTGATGCTCATTTGTTTGATGTCTTTCTCGAAGAAGGGGTATACCAGGAATATGCAGATCAGTATCTGGATGCCATATACATTGATGAGGTGGATATCCAACCTTATCTGGATATGCAGCCAGCTCCTCCGCGGAGCTAATTCATGCGATTAAAGTACTTTGGATTAGTATTGGATCACATTAATGACTGACAATAATCCAACCCTCTGGCAAATTAAGGATAATAAGGAAGTGAAGTCATGGAACTAAGACCAGATATTCAACAACTCATGTGGCGCGAGGTGTATACTTTGCTAACCATATCGCTAGTTATCATCGTGTGCATGCTAATTTTGCAGGTCTTGGTCGTAACTTTTGATCCAGATGTGGACAACGCTCAGTTCGTTAAATATGGTTGGTCCTGGGCCGCTGGAGTTCTAATCGCATTATGGATATTTGTACCCTGGATATTGTATTTCTGGATCATCAATCTGAAATATTCAATTGAAGATGATCGTCTGGTCATTCAAAAAGGCATTATTACGAAAAAGAATGTCAGTATTCCCTACATGGCGATTACTGATTTCACTTTAAGCCGCTCCCTATACGAACGCTGGCTGGGGATTGCTACGCTACTGATTCAAACTGCCGGACAAAGTGTTCAGGCCAGCGGCTACGAAGGAAAACTTGAAGGTCTCAACGATTTTGATAATCTGCATGCTGTATTAAGAGCAAAAGTGAAGGCTTTTCGTGGAGTTCAGGATCAACAAGCCGCTACGATCAGTTCACCTGTAAGTGACGAGCATGTCCTGCAGGAACTCCTGGAAGAAGTCAAGCAAATCAATCGTAAACTTAACTGATTAAAAAAACCCACTGCAGTCCTTTCAAAACCCCATAACCAGTAAAGACGATGGTGTCTTTGGCTGGCCGCATTTGAAAATCATTTTTGGCGATTCAAGAAGATCCGCAAGAACAGCTGGATAAAGCCAAAATGAACCAATAAACCAAACGCTACATCCCCCCAGACCATACTTGATCCCTGTGAACTATGGAGAACTGCCTTGGCAACCCAAAAGGGGGGCAGCCAAGCTGTAAGCCAATGCCAGGGTGAATCCCATAGAAAAACGGCTGGAACACTCAAATACATCAAGCCCATCAATTTTCCGAAAGCAAGTCCTTCAACTTTATTGTCGGCAAAGGCCACCAGAAAGAGGGTACCAATTACTGCTTCAAGCGCAATCATGATAACAACAAATGGAGTATGGAGGGGTGCCAGATTGATCAAAGAGCTTGAATAGATATACAATAAGAATAAACCACTACTCAGAAACATGGGGATCTGAAGTTTATATGTGAGATAGCCTTTTTTTTGCATGGGGGTGATGGATATAAAACTGATGATATCTTCATCCCGCTCGTCTAACATTATAAAGCCATAGACCATGCCAAAAAGCATGCTGGGTATTAGACTCAAGAAACAGGCGATAAAGAGCCGGTAGACCCCTAAATCAAAATCCAACCTGTCTTGGATAAGCTGCTCGATAAAAGGTAAAGATAATAACAACCCAAAAATTGCTATGGGTCCAAATAAAGCGAGAACCAAAGTCGATTCACGCAGGATACTCCTGGCATCACCCAGAACCAGAGTTGGGATGAGTTTTCTCAACTTAAGCCGGGTGCCTCACATGTTTCTCAAACTGACGATAAGACAGGATAGCTATAATTACCGTCCAGACAAACAGGCTAATAACGGCATAGAACTTCTCACCATTCGTGTAGTGATAACCCAATACATCAAGCAGGACAAGCGTTGCTTTCGCGGGAAACAGATAAAATAGCGATGTATCGAAAAGTTTTAAATAAGCAACAATCGGCATACTTAGTAACAAACCGGCAGCCAAAGATCGGACAAAATAATCATTTACGCTT
>JABMPR010000357.1 GCA_013202895.1 bacterium
CAATAAAGAAATGATAACAGAATTTTGATATATATCACATAGCGCAAAATCTAAGGCTAGGCCAAGTATCATATAGCTTCACGAAGATAGTCCAATCATGCGGAATTGATTTGGAAACATAAATAAAACGAATTCGTCACGATGCTTATTACGTGAATTTTAATAGCTAAACCTCAACAGACTGTAGAAATATGATTAAGGCACTTAATTTTTATATTTTGACTTAAACCAGGGCTTTTGGAATTAGCTCAAGTGTCTATGAAATCCAGACTTTAAATGGGAGGAATAATCCCTAAACCGTCTTTGCAAGAGGGTTGTAAGCCCCTTCCCAATCATTCTGCTGGTCTCAATCACCCCGCGTTTTTAATGCGGGGCTTCAAAGCAAAAGAATAACAGCCTGCGACTTGGTAGTCTACCTACTCACATACTCGAAAAAAGACCCGTGGAGCCGAGGAGAGTCGAACTCCCGACCTCTGCAATGCGAATGCAGCGCTCTCCCAACTGAGCTACGGCCCCAATATATGATCATCAATCACGTGCTAGTCTACAGGAATAATCAACCTCAATCGACCCTACTTTTCCACGCTTCTCATAATAGTTAGATGCTCAAGAATATCCAAAATGAAATCCTGAATTCATCTTATCCAGGACTTGATCTAGTCCAAATGCAATACTAAGTTTGCGTAGAAGACCACTGACGAGTTCAAATCTAAATAAATTATTATTTTATTCATTAAAAGGTAGCAACATGAAAAATATTATGCGGCATATTGAACTCTCCCTAGTGGTGCCACTTTTTATACTTGCAGGTGCTGCAGAAATTCCCCGATTGGAGATTTTGCATCCGCAACAAGACATGCAATTTTGGGTGGATAGTATAGAAATAGCCGGTGATATCCCACCTGGAACAGAGGTTCGGGTAGCTGGGGAAGTTGTCACGCCAGATGAAGATGGGCGTTTTCGGCACCTGTTTCTATTGGATCAACCTAAGGTCCTGATACCAATTACAGAAATTCGGGGTGCTCGTGTTTTCGAGGATACCCTTAGAGTCTATCATCGCAATCCGGACCATATGACTCCGGATAGCATTTTTATAAACAATAATTTGCCCGAAGAATTGGAGATACATCTTAGAGGGCCAAGGGAAGGTCGGTTTAAGCATCCGGTGGCTAATTTGAGTGGTCGCACCCACCCCAACGCTACGCTCTTCCTAAATGACGACACACTCAAGGTCTATGGATCAGGGGCTTTTACAGCCCATGTTCAAATCCAACCCGGGGAGAATCACTTTGAGTTTAGAGCCATTCTAGATAGTCTTGCAGTTACCGAAACGTTGACCCTGTCACGCCCCGACCCCAATCAAGAACTGACCGAGTGGCTAATTAAATCAGCACTGCCCCGCAAAGAGCGCTGGATTCTGAGTGGAGAGCACTTGCAGGTTGGTATCCGAGGTCCCTCTGGAAAAAAAGTCCGATACAAAATTCCAGGTGTTAGCAGCTGGCAAACTTTATCTGAAATCAGCCCGGGAAACTACGCCGCAAGTATTCATCTGCTCGATATTGATGAAGAAATAAACACGAGGATCATCTACCGTACTGGATCTTTTTCAAAAAGAATTAAAAGTGCAGCGCTCCGGATTATAACAGATGCGCTTGGGGGTCTGTCAATTCACGAAGATACCCGCGTTTTCGACTCCACAGACAATGGGAACTTGTTATTCCCGCTTGCTGATTCGGTTTCCCTGCAGATCATCGGGTTGGAAGATCAGATGTATCGCATAAAACTGGGGAATTATCGCACTGCTTATGTCCGAGCTGAAAGAGTAGTGTTGGATCCCCATAGTAAACTCACCTCTCCCCATTTTCTGGGGTCAATGCATTCAGAAAATATTTTGGATTGGACCATTTTTCGAATACACACGGGTGCTCGGCGACTTCCATTCGAGATAAAAGAGAAAGCGGTTCCCGCTCGTCTGGAGCTTAAAGTGTATGGTGCCAAGCAGGGCTGGGAATGGACCATTTTCCCAGAAGATGATTCCGCACTGAAAATCGTAGAGCGCAGTCAGCCCCAGGATCTGGTATGGCAAATGGATTTCTTTCCGAATCAAAATTTTTGGGGCTGGTTCGGCCGCTATGAAGGTGAATATCTTGTGATCGGAATCCGAAAAGCCCCCTTAATTTCTGCAGATTCTCTATTTGCAAATATCAGGATTGAGATAGATCCCGGGCACGGTGGCTGGCAACGTGGCGCCCGGGGCATCACCGGCTATGCAGAGGCTGATGCAAATTTGAGGTATTGTCTAAAACTAGAAAAAATGTTGCTCGATGCCGGGGCGACAGTATTCATGACCCGCCGAAATGATAGCCAGTTGAGTCTGCCAAAAAGAGCGGAGATCGCCAGGAACGACAGCGTTCACATCTTTGTTATGGCTCATAATAATGCGCCAGGTGCGGGTACCGATCTGCTATTGGCAAAAGGTGCCTCAACCTTTTACACCTGGCCCAGTGCCAAGGCTCTGTGTGATAAGATTTACCCCCATCTGGGTGAAATGGGGATTGACACATCTGGAAAAGTTGTGCGCTATTATTACTACCTGACACGTCAAAGCGAATATCTGGTCTACCTGGTGGAGGGAGCATTTATGACCAATCCACCAGACGAGATGTTTCTTCTTTCTGAAGAAGGTTTGGAATCACTTGCCAGAGCCGCCTATTTGGGTCTCGAGGATTTTTTAAGGGAAAACACAAGTACCCCTTAAATCAATCCATTTCAAATTTCGTATTATTGCTATTTTGCAAACACTTTTCAGGTTTCGATCATGCCACAACATACATAGATTGTATGCCTGAATATTTTTATGAAAACTGATAAATACAATTATGTACTATGATATAACGAGAGGAATTGAAACACATGTCACTTTTCGACCTGAGCGCTAAAAATTATAGCGAATTTGCTGATACTCAAGAGGCCTATATCTTTGGACTTTTTTCCGATAAGGGAATTCCAGAAGACTTCAAAAAGGCTCACCCGAATCTAAGCGAACAGATCACGCTGGCCCTCGACAATGGCGAGTTCAAAGCCAAGACGAACCAGACAATAGTTCTTTATACCCCAAAATGCACCACTGCCAAACGTTATATCGTCGTTGGTCTGGGAGAATCCAAAAAATACACTTCCGATATGCTGCGCCAAGCTGCAGCATCAGGTGCAAAGCAAATCCTAAATCTTAAAATCGGTCGCTTTGCCATTGAGTTTATGGGTGAGGATGAACTGGGTGTTGAGGATGCTCAGGCTCTGGCAGAAGGTCTGGTTATGGGTAGCTATCAATTTCTAAATTACAAAAAATCGGAAGATGAGTACGCCGGTATTGAGTCTGCAATCGTACTTAGCAAATCTGACATCTCTAGGGCTCTGGCTTATGGAATGAGTATTTCGGCTGGTGTCGTTCTTGCCCGGGATTTGGGGAATCATCCCTCCAATGTTGCGACCCCCACCTTTCTGGCGGACACTGCTGAAAGCATCGCCAAGACAGGTGGAATGAAGGTCACGATCTATAACCGAGAAGATTTTGAAAAATTGGGATTGGGTGGGATTCAAGGAGTCGCCCAGGGATCTGATGTTCCTCCAAAATTTATCATTCTTGAATATTCTGGTGGTGGTAAAGGTGCCAAAACACTGGGGCTTGTGGGCAAAGGGCTGACCTTTGATTCTGGTGGTATATCCATCAAACCATCCGCAGGTATGGATGAAATGAAATTTGATATGCTAGGTGGTGCAGCTGTTTTGGGCATTATGTCCATTGTCGCTAAAATTAAACCCAAGCTCAATATCATAGCAGTGGTGCCATCTACTGAAAATATGAATGGTGGCGAAGCCTATAAGCCTGGAGATATCCTAACAGCCTACAATGGCAAGACCATTGAAATCCTCAATACGGATGCTGAGGGTCGACTCATTCTTGCAGACGGTCTCGCATATATCTCACAAAATTTCGAATTGGATGGTCTGGTAAATTTTGCCACCCTGACCGGGGCTGTGGTTGTAGCCCTGGGACATCGTTATAGTGGTATGATGACCAATGATCAGGATTTTGGGAACCAATTGATTGCTTATGGTGAAAAATCACAAGATCGCGTTTGGCAGATGCCTCTGGATGATGAATATGCCGAGGATATTAAATCCAAAATAGCTGATGTTAAAAATACTGGTAATGCCCGTGAAGCAGGCACAATTGCAGCAGGTGCTTTCCTGCGGGAATTCGTTAAAGAAGGTACCCCCTGGTGTCATGTTGATATTGCTGGCTCAGGCTGGCTCAAAAAGGGCAGATCATATCTTCCTGAGGGTCCGACCGGTGCTGGCGTCCGACTGATTATGGAATTAATAAAGGACTGGGCTTGATTTCTAAACCAAGAACCTATCGATTAGCAGTAGACGGTATGGGTGGAGATAACGCCCCCAAAGCCATTGTTCAGGGTGTCTGCAAAGCCTGCGAGGCTGGAGATATAAACATTCTGCTGACTGGTGACCAGGAAGTTCTTGAGGCTGAATTAGAAGCCTATCCAAAAGTCCGAAAGTATATTGAAATAGTCCACACCTCCCAGGCAATCCCCATGGATGCCAAACCCAAAGAAATTTTTGATAAATATCCTGACTCTTCTATGATAAAGGCTGCTGAGATAGTCGCAGCTGGTCAAGCTGAAGCCTTAATCTCTGCTGGCAATACTGGAGCACTCATTCTTGCCAGCGCCCAGTCAATACCACGCATTAAAGGTGTACATCGCACCGGGCTTGCGGCGGTATACCCAACTCGAAATGAATTAGATCGCGAAGATATATTTTCTTTGATGCTCGATGTTGGGGCCAACGTTTCGGTCGACCGGGATCACATGATTCATTTCGCTCTAATGGGAAATGCCTATTCACAAAAGGTCACAGGAATCGAAAAACCGCTTGTTGGCCTATTGAATATGGGTAGCGAGAGTAACAAGGGCGGTCCAAAATACATTGAAGTAAATCGTATCCTTGAATCTCTACCTCTGATCAACTTCTATGGAAACATTGAAGGTAGTGATCTGATGAAGGGGATCGTGGATGTTGTTGTCACAGAGGGTTTCCAAGGAAATATTGCTATCAAGACAATTGAAGGCGTTGCCGAAGCTGCCATGGGCCTTGGGCGTTTGGCTTTTCAGAAGAAGCTTATCTGGAGATTAGGAATGATCATGCTTTCGGGTGGGATTAGGAAAGTAAAAAAGATCAGTGATTATCAGGAGTACGGTGGAGCGCCAATTCTGGGATTGGAGAAATTGGTCTTAAAATGTCATGGACGTTCCACTCCTCGTGCCATCAATAATGCCATTAAACTGGCAATAAAATGTGTCCGTGATGATCTTGTCGCCAACATGAGGGACTCTATCAATGCTTTCGAACGCGAGTACACACGACCAGATTACGATCAAACGGGTTACCAAAACTAGTCAAACAGCAGCGTTTTTTGAAATAGATATTGTTATCCCGCGACTCAGATTTATAATTACTGGAAACCTATCCAAAAGGATAAATCAAGATTATTAAAAAAATATTTTTAAGGCGACTATTCCCCCTGCTTTGTTTATTGGCAGTGCTTCAGGCAGGAACACCAGTTCCCGGTGAAGAAGGTGAACTGGTTTCATTTGCACAGGATCTGTACCGACAGACCGGCACAAATATCTCCCGCTCAGCCTTTGATTTTGAGGAGATGGAGGTCTGGGGTCGAGTTTTCTATATTAGATTAGTCAGTCGCAATTCAACACTTTCAGAGGATCTGCTTCAGGCGTTTTTAATTGGTGGTGCGGTATCCCAACATGCACGGATACCATTGGATCAGGTAGTAGTAATTGCCGAGGTTGAATTTAGCCACAGAAAAGAGATGATTTTACGTGCAAATGGCGAGTCTTGTGAGAAATTGTACAATAACAGAATGAGTCCGGACGATTTCACCGAGAACTGGTTACGGATGGAATAAATGAAATGCAGGAAATATGAAAAAGGAGAATAGAATGTTCAAAAAAACAATGCTATTTATCGGATCAACGCTTCTCATGGCATCATCAGTATTCGCTGCCAACCCTTTCGAAGTATCGATCTGGGAGAAATATGCTGAAGGACTCGGTTGGGCTATTGTGGCTTCCATTGGGTTTTCAGTGGGTGTAGCCATCGCGCTGAAGGTTTTCGATTGGTTCTCATCTGATATTGAAGAATGGGAAGAGATCAAAAAAGGGAATTGGTCTGTTGCTATGATTTTCGTTGCTATGATTGTTATGATCGGTCTGTTGGTTCACAAAGTTATTTAAGACTTGAGTCACTAAAAAAAAGGCGGGGTACTCCCCGCCTTTTTTTTAATCAAAAATTTCTTTTAGTGCTTCCAGCTCTTCTAAAAGAATAAGATACTCCTCCTCCAAAACTTCTTTTTGCCTCATCGCTGACTGAATTTTCTCATATTCGGTGACAACTCCCGGATCCCGTAGGATTTCATCAAGACGAGCCATGGCAATTTCACATTCACTGATTAATATCGGTATTTTTTTAAAACGATTAGCCTGCTTTTTGCGCTTGTTGTAATCTACTCTAAGGGCTTTGACTTGTGGATCAGATTTATTTTCTTCAGAAATGATATTTGGGCTGCCTGCATTAGATTTTTTCCATAAGTAATATTCGTAATTGCCAGGGAAAATCCTGATATTGCCAGCATCAACCTCGATAATTGAATTGGTCACAGCATTGAGAAAGTGACGATCATGGGAAATACAAACCATGGTACCTGAAAAGCTGCTGATGGCTTCCTGAACGACATCCCGCGAAGGCATATCCAAATGGTTCGTGGGTTCATCGAGCAAAATCAGATGAGAGGGCGTTGCCAGCATTTTGGCCAAAGCCAATCGCGAAATCTCCCCCCCACTCAATATTTTGATTTGTTTTTCAATTGATTCACCTGAAAATAGGAAGCTTCCCAGATAATTTCTTACTTCCGTAGTCGTCCATTTCGGGTTCTCTGCCGAGATCAGATTAAATATGGATTCATCCATGGGTAAAGCTTCGAATTGATGCTGAGCAAAATAGGCACTCTCCACACCTTCTCCCCAAATCAGTCGTCCTCCACTAAGTGGTTCGACCTGCGCCAACATTTTAAGCAGGGTAGATTTTCCAGCACCATTCGGTCCAACTAAACCAATTTTTTGTCCACGCTCCAATACAAGATCTAAATTCTTGAATACTTCCAGGGATTCATAAGATTTTGCTGCATTCTGAAATTCTGCGATGATGCGAGCAGATCTACCCGGTTGAGGTACACGTACTGAGATCCGATTTTGTCTACCTTCCGGTGGACCAATCCGTTCGAGCTTTTCCAATGCTTTAACCCGGCTTTGCACCTGGCGAGCTTTACTTTCTTTATAGCGAAAGCGTTCGATGAAACGTTCTGTTTCAACGATCATTTTTTGCTGATTGCGATAAGCTGCTTGTTGCTGCTCGTTTTGCAGCTTTTTTTCTTCAACATAACTGCTGAAATTTCCGCTAAAAGTCTGGATTGACTGATGATCAATTTCAAAGATCTGGTTGATGGTCCTGTCTAAAAATGTGCGATCATGACTGATTAGAACAAGCGCTCCCCCCCATTCTGCCAGGAAATTTTCCAACCAGATAAGAGAGGCAAGATCGAGATGATTTGTTGGCTCATCGAGTAAAAGAATGTCGGGTTGTTTAAAGAGTAATTTTGCCAGAGCCACCCGCATTCGCCAGCCTCCACTAAACTGATCGAGAGCTGTTTTCATGTGCTCAGGATTGAAACCCAGCCCCCCAAGAACTCTTTTGGCCAGCGACTCGATGGTCCATCCGTTAAGTCGTTCAAACTCGGCCTGCAGGGCTCCAAGATGCTTTAGAAGCTCCGGGTTATCTGGTTCTGCAGCTAATTGATCTGAAAACGCTTCAATCTGCTCTTCCAGCAAACCAATCTGGGGCATCTCATCCAGAACTTCATGGAGAATCGTTTTCTGGGAGCTGGAAGTGATCTCCTGAGGAAGATAGCCAAGCGTTATTTTGCGATCGATTCTGACGCTTCCGTGATCCGCTTCCTCCTCACCGATAATCATCCTCAATAATGTGGTTTTTCCAGACCCATTGGGACCAACCAGCCCCACTCTGGAGCCTTTTTTTATTACCAGATTTAAATTGTCAAATAAGACTTTATCAGGGTAGGTTTTCGTAATGTTGTGAAGATGTATCATTGAAAATATTATTCAGGCAGGTTGTAGTTCCGCTTTTCCTTTTCTTCGTGCTCACGATAAACTGTAAGCACATGACCGATGAGGCTGACGAATTGAGAGCGGCTGCCCTCAAGTATCATATCAATATATTTTTCTTTTTCCTCCTTAAAAGCAATGAACTTAATTTTTAAAAGTTCATGAGACCCCAGCGCTTTAGTAACACTTTCGATGCTTTGGGGAGTCAGCCCTGATTTTCCTATTTGAATCAGCGGTTTCAGTGTGTTTGCCTGTGATTTTAAGTATTTTTTTTGTTTGGATGATAAATCTTTCATCCCTTCTCCTTATCCTCTGATAGAGCCAGTAGTGGTATCACTATCTAGCACAAAAGATGCTGATTGTTCTGGTTGATTTCGTAGATAGTCGTTTATCAATAAATGGTATAAAATTACACCCACGCCATATAAGACTGCGGTGATGAGAAAAATCTGGTAATAATCGAGATCGTTTTGTCTCAGCACCTGGAATATCCGGGCACTAATAAACCAGGATGCACTCCAAATACTTGAACTAAGGGCAGATATCAATTCCTGATTTCGTGGTCCCACATATTTCATACCCAATTCGCTAGTCATGGGTCTAGCCATATTCATTAGGGGCTGTCTGAGCATAAAACAGGCGATGGCAACATAAAGTGCCCATGAAAAAGCAGATGCAATCTGGGTGAAAGCCAGCAGGATCAAAAAGAATATAGCAATCCACTGTGGGATAAGAATGGCAACCCGGAATCCGAATCGGCGCCGAATAAAGGGAACGATCAAGGTGGATAGAAAAACAATAGCTGCAGTTGCAGCGCCAATGAGACTAAACCTATCTGAATCTATCTGAAACACACTATTGAAAAATAGGTTTACAAAAGGAATGGTAAGACCAGCGCCAACGGCAATAAGTATATTTGGTGTGAGAACCCGAAATATGAGCAGCCAATCATAATCGGACCGCAGAGCTTTAAAATTGCTAAGAAAATGGCTTGAAGAAGAACGGGGTCTGGCTTCCCGCATAAACAAAACCAGAATGAAAGACAAGGAGCTAAAGGCAACAATTATTAGCATGATGTTGAGTTCATTTAATAAAAATTCTCTTCCCAGCACATGAATTTGTTTTACAGAAGATAATATACTAATTAGCCCACCTGAAACGATGGTCGCCAACGACCAGGTGGAGAAATTGAGTGAAATAGCTTCCGAAACCACCTGTTCTGATGCGGAGCGCATAATGAAAGGCAATGAGCAGACATTAAAAATCATGAAGGAAACACCCCAGACAAGAAAACCCAGGGTGATTCTGGTTTCGTTTCCCCCAGATATGGATAATAGCAGGAACAGGCTTGACAAGGGTACTAGAAGGCTGCCGGCCAGGAAGAATGGTTTTAGCGATTTACCCTTTATAAATATCCCCAGGGGAAAAGCAAATGTGAGGACTCCCAGAAATCGAAATGAATTGAATTGGGCTATGCTTGTATCAGCATACCCTTTTTTTCGTAAATATATGTTGAGAATTAAAATAAAGGAGGCATTGATCATATGGATCATAAAAGCTGCCATGATCATCAGGAGCACGGAACGTGGGATTTTGCGGTAACGCTTTAAAAGAGAGATCACACACTACCCGATATACCACGCGTTTGCCAAATAAAGACGATCCAGAATGAAATTTATCCTATCGAGAATTCAGGGGACGAATTCGAATACTATCAAAAGAACAACTTTTGCATTTGTAGCGGCGGATTTTTAAACGGAAGAGCGCGGCGGCAATTCGCTGCACAAAATTTCTGTGAATATGATACAGATCACCATCGCATTCAGGACATGCAGATAACTCGGCATAACGCCAGATAGCTTTTTGTCTGGCTCTATACACAAACAATACAAATGCTATTGAAATCAGGAAGATACCAACAATGTCTGAAACTTCAAAAATATCGGCGATACCAAAGATCTTACTAATCATATGACTGAACCAATGGCTGAGACCTTGGAACATGGATATCATTCCCTGAAAAACGACAGATTTGATCTCCATGTCTTCAAATAACAGGAAAACGCCCAGTGCAAAGAGCAATGCAATCATGATCTCAGTTCTAAATTCACGAATCAGAGATTTTTGGTGTCTGGTGCTCTTACGGTGGCGCTGTTTTTTTTCTGTATCGCTCATTTTTGTCAATTCTATAACTTTCTATATCAAGGCCTACAAACCTAAAATAATCCGTGCCCAATATTACAAAAATATTAATAAGGCAATTAATATATATCACATTTAGGAATATTGGGAAAGGCTTGCCATCAAATGCATTGAATTATCTATATCCTAAATTTATCTTCCTCAGTGTCTGAGGATAAAAAATTGCAAATTTCATTAAAGTATATATTCATGATGCCGGATTCGACATCCTATAATTTTACAATTCTGCTTGATCCAGTAAATCTTGACTATCAAACCATCAACAGGAGAAAACCAGCCGCCTGGACAGACCTATCCTACCATATCTGCCCTGACTGTCCACTAGAAAAAAGTGGATTAGCCAGGTGTCCAGTCGCCACTAACCTGCAGGACATTGTTTATGCCTTTAAGGACGCGGTGTCCTACGATAAAGTGAAAATCCGCATTGAAACTGAAGAACGTACCTACTCCAAGGATCAGGTACCAACGCAAAGTGGTCTAAGTTCTATTCTTGGAATTATCATGGTGACCAGTGGCTGCCCTTCTCTTGACTACCTGCGTCCCATGGTAAAAACACATCTCCCATTTGCTAATATCAGTGAATCAATATACAGGGCGATCTCAATGTACCTGGTTGCTCAATTTACCCGCAATCGAAACGGTCTTGAGCCAGACTGGTCGCTAGATGGTCTGACGCGCATTTATGATCGGATAGATAAGATAAACATCAGCATGGTGCAGCGATTACAAGCTGCAACAAAACAGGATGCCAGTTTAAACGCCGTAGTAATTCTCGATTCCTTTGCAAAAATGATCCCGCTTACGATTGGGGGTACTATCAAGGAGTTGGAAACTTTATTCTGGCCCTATTTGTCTGAGGACTCCCATTTAGCACCTGATACTGCAGGAGATTGAAAGCTGTACTCCATAAGTCCCTGATTCTGCTGAAGCCAATTGTATACCAAATTGGCTCGGTCTAATAGGAAACGTGGGTCATCTTCTAAGACAATAGAGAGTTCAAACAAATCCAACTGTTCACCCACCTTCCAAATACGCCCCTTCTGAAGCAGGACTTCTTTTAGAGCACCATTTTCAAATAGATAACCAGGTGTTTCGGGTTTGCGTCCTTTTACTCTTAGATAGTCAATTCTAAAGCGGTGATTAAACCTTTGTCGATTAAAAAACACATCACAAAAAATCAGATCTTCGCGTAATCGCTGTGCATGCTCAAACCGGAGTGCCTGAATACTTTCATTGATTTCTATTTCAATAGTTTTTATGACACCTGGATCTATTCCCTCAAGAAATTGCACAACCTGTTGGGTTGACTGGCTGTAATTGGTTTTTGATTCCGGATAAATGCAGGGAGCCAGACACTGCCCGAGATCATATTCGATGCAAACCGCAGTTGGGTTAGCTTCCTGACAGGGACGAAAGCCCAAATAGCGTGAAAATATTTGTTGAAGTCTTTCGATGAAAAATTTATCACGAAAAGGACCATAGATGGGTGTATTTACCATGTGGGGATCAGCCAGAGTTTCGAGCCGTGGATGGGGATCAGAAGTAAGTCGAATATAACGATAATCTCTAAATTGTTTCTGTTTGACGTTATAAACAGGCAGATATTTCTTGATAAGCGCATCCTCTAGTAGGAGAGCTAGTAATTCTGTCTGAGTTTCAATGAACCGTAGCGAATGAGCTTCAAACACCATCCGTTGAATTCTGTCCTCAAGATTTTTAGCATTGCCCCGTATATATGAGCCAACTCGATTTTTTAAATTCACCGATATCCCAATATACAGAGGATGTTTACGCGGATCTAAAAATAGATACACCCCTGGGGTTTTGGGAAGGGTTCGATGCTGTTCAATTAATTTTGCTGCTACATCCATGGAAATTAAATCGGCTTACGAACGTGGGTGAGATTGTTTTGGAGGGCTAATATCGACATTGCAGGTAGCAGGGAAATAATTTCGCAATTCAGCAATTTTCATTAGATCGAGTTGATTCTGATTGCCCGGGCGAATACGAATTATTGAATCATCAGGAAGCATTGGCAAACGGGCTGATAGATCAGCCAGAATTGAATGCTTATCCATTAATTGGCTATTGAGCTTTATTTCAATCATTGGTCGGGTAGGAAGGGTTCTAAACTCCCAATTGATTTTATCTTGAAGAATTTCGATCATGTAATAGCCCTTCTTCTCCAAACGTTCTGCAAAGGATGTCCTCTCAATGGATCCGGGATAGATTATTGGTGTTCCGTAGGAACTTCTCAGAACTTGTTGCCGATGGATATGACCACTAATAACGAGATTCAAATCCCGTGGAAACTGATCAAGTCCTATGACATCATGCCCTTTTCGAAATGTATAATTTTGAACTCCAACGACAGATTCTTCTATGGACTGATGCAAGCAGAGAATTCTGATGCAGTCCAGGGCACTGGTAATCCTGGAGGATTCAATGGCAGGCTGAAAACCGATATCTACACGCTCGCGTATATTGGGAAATCCTCCAAAAGCGACTCTACCAACACCCCTATCTATTACATAGGTCCTTGGGCGATCAAAAATATGCAGACCTGGATGATGAAACAGTGGAGATTGGGGTAAGCGCGACCGCTCATGATTCCCCGGGATGATAAACATATCAATCGAATTGTCCAACACTGACAGGAGCGGTTCATATGCCTTTTGGATGATCATTTCTGGTATCTTTGAACGGAAAAACATATCACCGGCATGCAAAAGTACATCGACTTTTTCATCGATAGCTGTTTTTAATATTTTGTAATAATTATTAAAGAAATCCCAGCCGCGACGGCGACGTACTATTCGAGGACGAATTGGAAAATCAAAACCGAGGTGGGTATCGGCAAATAGTAGTATTTTCATTTAGAATTAAGAGAATTAGGTCGCATTATTTAAGCATGTTCACGGATGCAGCAAGCCCTGCCCTCTCCATCAATTTCCACTCGCCCCTTCAATTGTTCTTTAGTCATATTAGCGCCCAAAATAAAAGGTTCACTCCTGCAGAAATTCTGTGTTTACCTCGATAATTTATCCAGGAATTCTGTCCATGCGACATCCATCTCTGGTTATCACAGCTTGGGATCAACAAACCAAAATTATGCGCTATTTTGGTCTAATTCACTTAGGTTGATAGCATGGATAGCCAGAAATTCATCAGATCATGGCCAGCGCTGTGGCTCTGGATGCATCACCTTAGTGAAGCCCTGGCAGGGACTGAACTTTCTGCGGCATATACCTTTAGAAAGGGAAGGTTGGATATGCATTTTACCAGTCAGAAAGCTTCTCGAAGACTTTCATGGGAAAAACAGGGCAATCAGGCACTTTTGACCCTCTCTGAGCAGGCCACTACGCCTAAACGAAGGGTAGATCTGTTTCGCAACATCACGACAAGCTCAAAAGTTAGCTCTGTGCGCGTGCATGCCCTGGACCGTCTACTCAGGTTGGATTTCAGCGATGGATCATATTTGGCGCTGGGATTTTTTCCCGCATTACTGAATATCTATCTTTTTAAAGATAATGCCCTTGCGGATAGTTTCCTCAAAGAGGAACTGT
This sequence comes from bacterium, assembly GCA_013202895.1. Lineage (GTDB taxonomy): Bacteria > Fidelibacterota > UBA8477 > UBA8477 > JABMPR01 > JABMPR01. The sequence continues at coordinate 14,045 of JABMPR010000357.1, forward strand.
CATCAGCAATATCTTCCCAATGGCTGGGTCCTGAAGATCAACTTCCTGCCGACATTCCCGGGAAGAGTATGTCAGCTGCTGAGCTTGAGAAGGCAATTGCTGGACTCACGTTTGAGCCGGAGAGTGGCAATTTGAGAGTTAGCAATGATGAGGACAGCCAGAGATATAAAATTAGTGAATTGGTCATTGAGGTCCTCAAGCGAGGTCAGAGACCAAAACAGTCACCCAGCGTTTCCATAATAAAAACAGGTAAAACCGTACTGAAACGTTGGCAGAATAAGTTAAAAAAAGTGGAACTAGAGTTGGAGGAATCCGAAGCCTGGCCAGAACTTGAGATTCGACTTCAAGGACTCCAGATGGCACTGGGATTGGGTCTATCTATCCAGAGTGGTATTGTAGAATTGGAGTCTGGTATATCCCCAACGGGAACGCCACTCAGCATTAGAATTGATAAAGGATTGACTCTCCAGAATTCCATCGAAGCCACGGCCAAGAAGATCCGCAAGTACAAAGGCAAACTCATTCTGCTCGATGAACTCGTCCCCTCTATTCGAGCTGATATTCGCTCACTTGAGGTATTATTGGAGAAAGGTGACTCCGAAGCAATCCAGTCATTTCTAAGGCAGCATGGTGAAACTCTGGATCGTAGCGGGCGACAGCAGACAGAACGAACACCGTATAAAAAGTATCAATCACCTGGAGGCTTTGATATTCTTGTGGGTCGTGGTTCTGCAGACAATGATGTACTGACCTTTAAGGTTGCAAATAAGAATGATTGGTGGTTTCACGTCAGACAGATCAGAGGATCACACGTCATTTTGAGGACCGGTAATCAGGCTCCACAGCAGGCTGATATATTCAAGGCGGCTGAGTATGCTGCCTTAAATTCCAAAGCAAAGCATTCAGGTGTTGTGGTGGTGCAATACTGCCAACGCAAACATTTGAGCAAGCCCAAGGGCTCTCCACCTGGAACAGTACTGGTCCATCACGAGAAATCTGTTACCATCGATTTAGACCAAATTTAGAACAATTACTCTGAAAACATGTTAGATGTGGCTCCACGGTGAATCTCATTAAGGGTTTGGTAATAATTGTGTTAGGATGGGTTTAGCACACCTCAACGAATACAGAATAGGTTTTTTGAGGGCAAATGAGATACGAAAAGCTAATTTAGGGATTACTGATACCAATAAATTCTGATGGATTAATGTCAGGGTATGAACATGAGATCGGCACTGATCTCATCAATCAATGACCACCCCTGACGATTAATCGTCAGGCGTTCGTTTTTCACCAGGATCTGATCCGACCACTTTTTGAGAACATCCGCTTTGAGGGAAACAAGATTTTCTCCAAAGCGATTGGCATACGCTGTCAGGTCTAATCCGTGAGCCAATCTCAAGCGAGTGAGAATCATCTCATTTTTTGCAAGATGTTCGTCAATAATCTCAAAGGCTTCTTCTCCCAAACCGCCAGTCTCAACCATAACATTGAATCGATCCAGATCCCGCACATTCCAGTGTCTACGGTCATTAAAATAGGAGTGTGCCGCAGGTCCAAAACCCAGGTACTCCACGCCTGTCCAGTAATTTAGATTGTGGCGACATTCATAGCCCGGTTTTGCATGATTGGATATTTCATAATTAGGGTATCCTGCCGATTCCAGGAAATCGCGTCCCCAGGCATACATCCCTGTATCCAAGGTTTCCTCCAACATTTCAACATGGCCTGCATCCACCCAGCGTTTTAGAGCAGTGCCCTCCTCAACTGTGAGGGAATAGGTTGATATATGCTCGGGTGCCAATTGAGCCAGGCGCTGTAAATCAGATTCCCAATGATCTCTTGTTTGACCCGGAACAGCGAAAATTAGATCGGCACTCACATTATCAAATCCAGCCCTCCGAACATCTTCATAAGTAGCAATACTGCGCTCCGAATCATGAATCCTGCTCATAAACTTTAAGAGATGCGTTTGGAAACTTTGCATACCAATGCTGATGCGATTGATACCCAAAGCCCGATATGCTTTTAAATCAGCCAGATCGGCCTCACCGGGATTAATCTCCATCCCAATTTCCAGATTATCACCTGATGGACAGATATGGAGGAGCGCATTTAAAATCTGTTCCAGTGCAGCTGGAGCAAGCAGATTTGGGGTTCCCCCGCCAAAAAAGACAGTATCAATATAATGCTGTGATAGATCCAGATATTGCACTCTGTGTTCAATTTCCACGAGTGTCATTTTTACAAAATCGGGAATAGAACTTTCTCTACCTACTATGGAATAGAAGTCGCAGTAGGTGCATTTGGCTTTACAAAATGGTATGTGTACATACAGGGCTAATGCTTTTCGAGCTGATTCCATGATAGAATTTAGAAGGTTTTTCAGTCAATCCTATTTGGACTTATGATGAATCTGGCACAAGCCTCTTTTCGGTCAATCCTCTGCAGAATTATCTTCCTTTCAGCACTGATTCCTTTTGCATGGGACAACCACAAGATTACTTTGCACGGCAAGATGAATGCACACCATCCAGCCTGCCAAACACTCCAAAAACGCTCACAGTTCTTAGGTCTGAATCTGGGGATGGGTGATAAAACTCTTATGAAAATTAAATTAATCCAAAAAATGCAATAAGAGGTTCACCATGCAAAAATACAAAATCTGGGAAGGAATTACTTTTGACGATGTGCTCTTAGTACCAGCAAAATCGGAGGTCTTGCCACATGATGTTGATGTGACTACCCATCTCACCAAAACAATTCGCCTTAATATCCCTCTCATGTCCGCCTCGATGGATACGGTCACAGAATCACGAATGGCCATCGCTATGGCCCGTGTGGGTGGAATAGGTATCATCCACAAGAATTTATCTCCGGAACAGCAAGCACAGGAAGTGGATAAAGTCAAACGTTCACAACATGGCGTCATTACAGATCCTTTCTCACTCACTCCGAAACATACTGTTGGGGATGCGGCTGACCTTATGGCTCGCTATCACATATCCGGGGTTCCTGTGGTTGTGGATGGGAAGCTTTTAGGAATAATAACGAATCGTGATATCCGTTTCGAAGAAGACTTTAGTCTACTGATACAGGATGCAATGACAGAAGATAATCTTATCACTGGTCATCAGGACACCACCTTGAAAGAGGCGGGTGCTTTGATGAAAAGGTATAAAATTGAAAAACTACCCCTCATTGATAAGGAAAATAATCTTAAAGGCTTGATCACAATTAAGGATATTGAGAAGGCGGTTGAGTACCCTAATTCTGCAACAGATTCAAATGGGCGACTGCTGGTTGGGGCCGCTGTGGGAGCTCGAGTCGAATCTTTTGAACGAGTCGAACGTCTCATGGCTACGGGTGTCGATGTAATCGTTGTGGATACGGCTCATGGTCATTCTGTAAATGTTATAAAGATTGTAAGTCAGATTAAATCAAAATATCCCGATGTCCAGATTATTGCCGGGAATGTGGCTACAGGGGAGGCTACAAAGGATCTCATAGAAGCTGGAGCCGATGCGGTAAAAGTTGGAATTGGACCTGGATCAATATGTACTACGCGCATTGTTACCGGTGTTGGAATGCCACAGATTAGTGCCATTACTGATTGTGCCGAGGTGGCGGATAAATACGATGTGCCAATCATAGCTGATGGTGGTGTAAAATTCTCTGGAGATATACCAAAAGCAATTGCTGCCGGCGCATCCGTTATAATGGTTGGCGGTCTCCTGGCAGGTACGGATGAAAGTCCAGGCGAGAAGGAATTCTATCAGGGACGCGCATATAAAGTTTACCGTGGTATGGGATCAATATCTGCAATGAATGCAGGAAGTGCAGACCGGTACTTTCAGGAATCAAGCCAGAAACTGGTACCAGAGGGGATCGAGGGACGAGTACCTTATAGGGGTGCTACAAAAGACGTCGTTTACCAACTGATAGGTGGTTTGAAATCGGGGATGGGATATTGCGGAACACCCAATATAGAAGCCCTGCGTAAAAACGCTGAATTTGTAAAGATCAGTGGTGCTGGATTAAAAGAAAGCCATCCCCACGATGTGCAGGTGACAAAAGAAGCACCCAATTATGGAGCTGATTTCTAAATCACAAAAATATTTAACCGGTTGTTTCAACAGGAGATAGCATGAAAAACACCATCGTCGTGGGTGCTCAATGGGGTGATGAAGGCAAGGGGAAGTTGGTAGATGTGCTGGCTGAGCAAAGTGATATGGTTGTCCGATTTAACGGTGGTGGTAATGCAGGGCACACTGTGATGCATGCTGGAGAAACCTTTAAATTTCACTACATGCCTTCAGGCATGCTCCACAATAAGTTGTGTATTTTGGGTACGGGGGTGGTGATAAATCCAAAAGACTTGCTGGAAGAAATTAAATCATTTTCTGAAAGTGGTCATAAGCCCAGACTCAAAATTAGTGCCCGGGCTCATGTCATTTTCCCTCATCATCAACTTATCGATGCAAAAGAGGGTGGAAAAATTGGAACAACTGGACGGGGAATTGGTCCAACCTATTCCCAAAAGGCTTCCCGAATCAATCTAAGAATCCTTGACATCATAGCTGATGATGCTGAATCTCGAATAAAAAATGCACTAAAAGATGTTAAAGACATTCTCATTTATGATGAGATTTTTAATGAGGATGAGTACAAAGCATATTGCACTGCTGTTACCATAGAATATGCTCAATACGGGCAATATTTTAAACCATTTGTCGCAGATACAGAGGATCTGGTTCGTTTAGCTGCCAGGGCTGGAAATACAGTTCTTTTTGAAGGAGCCCAGGGGACCTTGCTTGATTTGAACTATGGTACCTATCCCTTTGTAACTTCCTGTTCCACACTGGCCGCCGCAGCCTTTGTTGGGGGTGGAGCGATCCCTGGAGTTCCCATACGCATTCTAGGAATTACCAAAGCTTACACCACCCGCGTAGGGGAAGGTCCCTTCCCAACAGAACTGGTGGGTGAAGCGGCTACCAATCTGAGAGAAGCAGGACACGAATATGGCGCAACGACAGGTCGCCCGCGTAGGGTTGGACATCTGGACCTCTATGCACTGCGATATGCAATTCGTATCTCTGGTATTCAGGAGCTGGCAATGACTAAAATAGATACCCTCGCCTTGGTGGATGGGGTTAAAGTTTGTACTGCATACAAAATTGAGGGCAAAGAAATCGATTATTTCCCTGCTGATGCTCCAACTCTGGAACAGGTTGAACCGGTGTACACCGATGTCCCACCTATTGCTAATCTTACACGGGAAGAATGGTTACAACTAAAGGATAAAGCGCAGATCGATCTTCCAGAAAGTATATCCAGCTATATCAAATTTATTGAGGACTTCGTGGAAGTTCCGATTAGTATTCTTTCCCACGGACCGGAAAGGAACGAAACCATTGTCTTCTGAAAATCTGTTCAATCTGTCCCCACTTGATGGCCGCTATGCCGAAGATCTTCGAGATGTGCAGGAGATGTTCTCTGAGAGCCGCTTGATTCGGGAACGTGTGCAAGTTGAAATGGTCTATCTCAAGGCATTTCTCAAAGCCACAAATCGTGAGGATTGGTGGCAAGATTCTTTTATGAGCATTTACACAGATCTCAACACCAGCGATCTCGATTATGTGAAAAAAATTGAGAGTCATACGAAACATGACGTGGCAGCAATTATTGAATTCATCAAAGTCCAACTACCTGAAAAAGTAAGACCCTATGTACACTTTGGACTGACATCAGAGGACGTGAATAACCTTTCACACGGGCTCATGATCAAGGGGTCAAGAGATATTATACTGCTCCATTTGAAAACGCTTATCGAAAATTTATCAGTTCTGGCAAAGGATAATCGTGACCGCCGAATGATCGGACGCACACATGGAGAAGTGGCAACGCCCACTACCATGGGCAAAGAATTTGCTCTATACGCGCTACGTCTTTCAAGGATGTATGCCGAACTGAAAGCAATGAATATTCAGGGCAAAATTCTAGGCGCAACTGGAAACCTCAATGCCTTCGTGGGGACATATCCCGATGTGGACTGGTTTGAGGTAACCAGAGAAGTGGTTGAGGAGCTTGGTCTGGAGCACACTCTGTTCAGCTTACAGATCATGCCCGGAGATACCTATGCCAGCATGTTAGATGCTCTTAAGCGACTAAGTGGATTACTCATTGATTATAACCAGAATATCTGGACCTATTTTATGCTGGGATATCTGTATCAGAAAGCGGATGCTTCATCCATCGGATCTTCCACTATGCCGCATAAAATCAACCCCATCAAATTTGAAAATTCAGAGGGGAATGCACAACTGGCGGAGAGTTTGCTGACCTTCTTCAGTCAGAAATTCATGAAAACCAGACTTCAAAGAGATCTTACTGATTCCACCGTAAAGCGGAACATTGGAACTGCCTTTGGTCATATGGTTCTATCGCTGATCTATGCCGGACGCGGCACCCGGGACATTCTGATTAATACAGCCAAAATGGAGGAGGATCTGGCGGATAACGGACAATTCTTTTCAGAGTTGATCCAATTGGTCGAAAGGGATAAAGGCGCCTCCGATGGATATGATCAGCTTAAAAAGCAGACCCGTGGCAAACGACTCGCCTATGCTGATATGGTGGCAATTATGACTGAAGCCGGGATAGAAGTAGGAACCATTGAGAACTACATGAAGGGTTTAACAGGGGAAATTTGTGATAAAGCGCTGGAAGAGGTCGATAGACTCACCTCCTGAGCGCTAAAACACTTGGAAATCAACGACCATCGTTTTTTGAGCAATTTTCCGTAATTCTTTTAGCACACGTTGATGTTCCGGATGGACGACATAGCGTTGCAGAGCTTCTGCATCCTCAAATGCTGAAATCAATATCATATCTTTTGCGTTTTCAGAGTCTTTAATATTTACTCCAATTTCATAGGATTTAAAATCAGAAATAAGAGCGGGCAATGCTTCCAATAAAGCTTTAAGCCGGGTTATATTTTCGATTTTATCTGTCTCAGGGAAATCCCAGGCAACCACATGTTTTATCATTGTCTAGCTCCCTATATCTCTTCTGAGAGTCATCCCGTCAAACTCAATCTTTTGAATGCTGGCATAAGAAATTCTCAGAGCTTCAGCCACATCAGGAGCCATGGAAGTCACAGCCAAAACCCTACCCCCAGAGCTAAGGACGGAGTCTCCCTCGATTTTGGTGCCTGCGTGAAAAACTGTGGAGGAATCAACATCCTCTAAACCTGAAATTGGCAGACCCTTGGGATAGGATTCGGGATAACCCTTTGAAGCCAAAACAATGGTCGCAGCTGCAGCGCTATCCCATTCCACATCAAGATCACCAAGACGATCATCAATGATTGCATCAAAAATATCAATCAGATCAGTTTTAAGTCGTGGTAGTATCACTTGAGTTTCCGGGTCTCCAAAACGAACATTATATTCCAACACTTTGGGTCCATCTGATGTGAGCATCAGACCGCAGTACAAAATCCCTTTAAATGGTCTGCCCTCTTTTCTCATACCCTCCAGAGTTGGATGGATCACATGCGTAAGGCAAAAAGCTTCTAATTCTTGATCGTATAGTGGGTTGGGTGAAATGGCTCCCATACCGCCAGTATTCAGACCTGTATCCCCTTCACCGATGCGTTTATAATCTTTGGCTGAAACCATGGGAACAACGGTATGAGCATCAACAAAGGACAGCATAGACAGTTCTGGACCTGTGAGAAAGTCTTCGATAATCACTTCATTACCCGCATCACCAAATACACGATCTTCCATGATGGTTCGGATACCTGCTTCGGCCTCCGCATGGTTAGAAATGATAAGGACACCCTTTCCAGCGGCCAGTCCATCCGCTTTGATGACAATGGGATAGGTGGAATTTGATTTAAGAAATTTCAGGGCGGATTCAGTATGCTTGAAACGCTGGTATTCTGCGCTGGGAATGTTGTATTTTGCTAACAATTCCTTAGTAAAGACCTTACTGCCTTCGAGGATAGCTGCTCTGGCATTTGGTCCAAAAATCCGTAATCCTCCTGCCTCGAATACATCCACGATGCCTTCAACCAGGGGGACTTCGGGACCAACAATAGTCAACCCAATATTGTTCTCTTGGGCAAAACTCAAGAGAGCGGGGATATCATTGTCAGACAAAGCAATATTTGTTGCTATTTGAGCTGTCCCGGCATTCCCGGGGGCGCAGAAAAGTTGCTCAGCCCTGGGGCTTTGAGCCAGCTTCCATATTAGAGCATGCTCCCTGCCTCCGCTGCCAATAACCAAAATATTCATCATACCCCCACTGCTGTTTATCCGACTTCTCTATACTCGAAGGAGCGTGTAAATCCTGAATACAATTTGCCGTTTTGCTCGAGATGTGGATATATAAAATAATTTAATGGACCGCTTGCATGACCTGGCCCAAGTTCCAGATCCCGACCCACGGTGAATTGAAGGCGATCAGTGGGTTGTGTCCCGAAAAGCAACTCCTTTTTATCGGGGTGTTTCCAGGCCTCCGAAGCATCTACAGGAAACCATCCCGTCTCAGGCAGGTAAAAATTAATCCAGCAGTGATAGCCACCAATATTCCCACTCACTTTATCTTCGGGTATGGGAAATCCAATTTCAAATCGTGATGGTATTTGTTCCGCTCTTGCTAATGATGTGAACAGTGCGTGAAAATCAGTACAATTACCATATTTTTCATCACACGCCCAATAGGTATCTCCATTACCCCAGCCTGAACCAATTTTTTTATATTCCATATTATCAATGACATAATTGTATATGGATCGGGCCTTTTCCAGCGATTTTGGCCTGCCTTGAACCAATCTGGTGCGAATACTATCAACTAAATTACCGCTAACAGGTACATGGGCATTCTCTGATAAAAAGAGCTCTTTTTCTCGGTCTGTCAATGTGGGTATCTTCATTTTATTGCGATATTGAAGGGAGTTTTCAGGACGTTGCACGTCATAAGTAATGCTGATGTCCAATGTGTCCGTCAGACCATCTGGAAGCGCTGCATGCCAGAACTTATTTCCATAGCGGGGTTCTTCAGACAGTTCACCATCAATTACAGATCGAATCACCATATTGGTGATAGTTTGCTGCCCATTACTTTGGGCAATGGGCAGGAATATATCGAGCGCTTCAAATGTCGGATCAACCCTTACAGAATAAATAAAAGAGAATTTTCTAGCCTCACCCTGCAATTGGTCATCCTCAGACTGTACTTGTGCAGCATCTTTCTGTGAACTGACACATGACATGAGTAAACCAAGCAGTATAATTTGAGCAAATGATCCAATTTTAGGTGGCACTGCTAAATGAGTCCTTAGTTATTCAATCTCTACTGGATTGTCATTTACAAAGGTGTAACGAGCTTTTTTCTCCCAGCCACCCTCGATGGCAACCGGATGTTTATGGATTTTCTCATCATACACCTTTAAAGTACCATCCTCTGGATTTAACCAGAAATCCAGATCATACAGTTTGTCAGTTTCTCCCACTACTTCAAAATCTGTACAGGCAAAAAAGCCCTTACCTTCGATTTTGCGAACAGGATCGTGGATTTTGATGAATTTCAGATTGAGGTCTTCTCCGGTCTTTTCATCATGAATCTTAAAGACGCCTTCTTCTTCACGGCCAGTGATATAAACATTCATAGCACCTTTGATATCCGCTGCGGAAAACTCCTGGACAGCTTCACCACCATGCTCTTGACCACCATGTTCCTGACCACCATGCTCTTGTCCGCCATGCTCCTGACCACTGAGTGACGCACCCTTCGCTTTATTATCGTGATGGTGAGAGGCCACATCACAGGTTCCACTTTTGCAGTCCTCAGCACTAGCACCAGGATGCTGGTGTGAAGCCACATCACAGGTTCCGCTTTTGCAGTCATCAGCATTTGCTCCAGGATGATGGTGTTTGGAACCACAACTCCATATAACCATGCTGCTTACCAGAATTATAAAGGCTAGTTTTTTCATAATATTTCTCCTTGTTGCGTTACTATTTCTGAAATTATTTACTGACATTCAAGTCCATATGATCATCATGCTATACTGTACAATATAAAAACAATTGGAACTGTCGTAAGACTTACATCAGATGCTATTAGTGCTTAAAATGTCTGGACCCCGTAAATACCATGGATATTCCAAACTGATTGCAGGCTTCGATAGAATCCTGATCCCTTACCGAGCCACCTGGTTGAATGATGGCAGTTACACCGGCAGCATTTGCCTTTTCCACAGAATCGGAAAAGGGGAAGAAAGCATCTGATGCCAGAACCGATCCTTCGGTGGATGTCTTACTGCGTTCCAAAGCATTATCCACGGCCCATATTCTGCTTGTTTGACCAGCACCTACACCCTGGGTTGCCCCGTCCTTAACTACTACGATAGCATTTGATTTGGCGTGTTTTACAACCTTCCAGGCTAATTTGAGATCAGCCCATTCGTTTTCATCGGGTTGTTTTTCCGTCACGACTTCAAATTTTTGCCCATCAAGGGGTAGATTATCCACCTCCTGGATTAAAAGACCACCATCAACTTTTTTATGGAAATATAGTTCCTGGCTTATGGGAGACATGATATTGGGCAATTTGAGAATCCGCAGATTCTTTTTCTTTGTGAGGAGAGCCAGTGCATCCTCAGAATAGGAAGGTGCAATAATGATTTCCAGAAAGATTTTTTTCATTTCCTCAGCAGTAGCCGCATCCACCTCCCTATTCGAGACCACTATGCCTCCGAAAATGGAAATTGGATCAGCCTTGTAGGCTCGCTGATAAGCTGAATAGATATTATCAGCCGTCCCCACCCCGCAGGGATTCGCATGTTTGAGTGCAACCACAGTTGGATCTTCGAATTCGCGGATCATCTCGATGGCTGCCGATGCATCACCAATATTGTTGTATGAAAGTTCCTTACCATGAAGCTGTTCCGCTCCACTTAAGTGACCGTCAAGATTTGATATCTCGCGATAAAAAGCCGCGGATTGATGAGGATTTTCACCGTAGCGGAGGCTCTGCTGTTTTTCATAGCTAAAGGATAATTGTTCTGGTAACTCATTATCACCCAGCTCCTTAGCCAAATATTGGCTGATCAGCGTATCGTATTGGGACGTATGACGAAATCCTTTTAGAGCCATTTTTTTTCTGAACGCGTCCTCTATTTTTTTAGATTTAAATAATTCAATGAATTCGGTATAATCAGCGGGATCCGTTAATAAAGTTACAGAATCTGAGTTTTTTCCAGCCGCTCGAATAAGTGTAACACCACCGATATCGATATTCTCAATTGCATCCCGCATGCTGACACCGGGTTTAAGTATCGTCGCTTTGAAGGGATGTAGGTTCACCACCACCAGGTCGATCAAAGGAATTCCCAAATTATCGGCTTCAGCCAGATGCTCTGGGAGCTCACGGTTAGCCAGAATCCCACCGTGAATTTTCGGCTGAAGCGTCTTCACTCTCCCGCCCAGACATTCAGGAAAACCGGTAATATCACTAATCCCAATCACGGGTATCTCGTTGTCAGTCAGTAACTTTGCAGTGCCACCGGTGGAGATGATCTCCACCCCCTTCGCGTGCAGGACTCCCGCTAGTTCAACAATGCCACTTTTATCAGAAACACTGATTAACGCACGTTTCATTAAAAACTCCCTTAAATTATTTTTGAGTAATTATTTCTTTATTATGACTTGATGTCCGTCAACCCTGAGTTTCCCTAGCGCAAAGAGCCGAACTGCCTCCGGATAAATCTGCCACTCAGCCTCCTCCATGATCCGTTTCTGCAGGATCTCAGCTGTGTCCCCAGATTCCACTACCACCGCTTTTTGTAGAATCAGGGGTCCGGCATCTACCTCAGGAGTGACAAAATGGACACTGGCACCGCTAATCTTGCAACCATATTCCAGGACAGCTTCATGGACCTTGAGCCCGTAATACCCGGGCCCCGAGAATGCCGGAATAAGGGCAGGATGAATATTCATCACACGATTTTCATAATGCTCAAAAAAACTGGGTCCCAGAATTGACATAAATCCTGCCAGCAGGATTAGTTCAACATTACGTGAGCGTAGTTCATCTGCCAGTGCTCTGTCAAAGTCTTCAGACTTTGAGAAATTCTTGCGCTGAATCACAACATTTTCAATCCCTGCGTTTGTAGCGCGCTCCAGGGCGAAAGCATTCTTTTTATTGGATATCACGATACTGATTTCGGCGTCTGGGATTAGGCCACTGTCAATCGCATTCATTACAGCCTGAAGATTTGTCCCCCCTCCGGATACTAAGGCTCCTATTCGAAGCATAGGCCTGCTTCCCCTGCAGATCGAGAATCCACCCGGCCAATACAAAATGCTTGTTCACCTAAATTCTTTAGTTCTGCCATAATTGATTCACTCTGGTTTGAGGATACAATTAGGACCATTCCAATGCCCATGTTGAATGTGTTAAACATTGCGTCATCATCAAGTCCTGATGTTGATTGGATCAATGAGATAATGTCCAATGCTGGCCAACTATCTTTTTTAATAAGGGCTTTCAGGCTGTCAGAAAAGGCGCGTGGGATATTTTCGATAAAACCCCCGCCGGTTATATGTGCGATCCCATTAACACGATAGTTTTCAAGGATTTGTAATACTGGTTTTACATAGATTTTTGTGGGGACCAATAGAGTTTCCCCAAGAGTTGATGCTCCAAATGGCTCACGCCAGCGCTCCTCAGGGAAGAGCTTGCGGACCAGAGAAAAACCATTGGAATGAATACCACTGGAGCCCAGGCCAATGATCACATCTCCAGGACCTACGGCGGATCCGTCAATAAGATGGGGTCGATCAACCAATCCTACCGTGAAACCGGCAACATCATATTCTCCCTTGGCATAGAAACCAGGCATTTCAGCTGTTTCTCCACCCACTAAGGCCGCCCCGCTTTGTCTGCAGCCATCGGCGATCCCCGCTACAATTTCTTCAATCTGGCGCGGCTCCAGTGCTCCAGTGGCGATATAATCCAAAAAGAAAAGCGGTCGCGCACCAGTACAAATCACGTCATTAACACACATGGCGACACAATCAACCCCGATTGAGTCGTGTTTATCTAAGCCAAAGGCGAGTTTTAGTTTTGTCCCGACTCCATCGGTGCCTGAAACAAGGATAGGTTGGGTCATATTGGAGACATCCGGGGCAAAAAGACCGCCGAAGCCCCCCAGTCCGCCTAAAACTTCGGGACCGTGGGTTGATTCCACATCTTTTTTGATACGTTGAACGGCTTCATAGCCTTTTTTAATATCGACACCGGCATCTTTATAATTTATGCTCATTTACCACCCTCGATGGGTACCGGGTAATTGCCATCAAAACAAGCCATGCAGGAACCCAGTCCAGCATTAGATAAACTGGCCTGTAAGCCTTCGTTTGACAAATAAGAGAGACTATCCGCACCAATTTCAATTGCAATATCTTCTACTGGTTTCTTGGCGGCGATCAGCTGTTCCCGGGTAGGTGTATCTATACCATAAAAACAGCTATATTTAACTGGAGGGCTGGTGATCATCACATGGACTTCCGTAGCTCCCGCACGTCTTAATGATTTGACAATCCTGGTGATTGTTGTTCCGCGAACAATGGAATCATCAATCATGATAACGCTCTTGCCTTCAACATTCCTGCGGATAGGTGACAGTTTAAAACTAACACCAATTTCCCGCATATCCTGGCGTGGACTGATAAAGGTGCGACCGATATAGGCGTTTCGATAAAATCCTTTGCTAAAGGGAACACCTGAAGCCTTGGAATACCCTAGTGCGGCCGTTGTTCCAGAGTCTGGAATATCAATCACAATATCAGCTTTACGTCCGGTTTCCTCAAATAGACGATGTCCCATATTTTCGCGAGCTTCATATACATTCAAACCATCGATAACGGAGTCCGTTCGAGCAAAATATACATATTCAAAGGAGCATACGTGGGTGGATTTCACTGGCAACTGCTTGGAATGGATACCGTCCCGATCCACTGAGACAATCTCACCTGGACGCACATCTCGAATGATATCAGCCTTGATTGAGTCGATGGCACAACTTTCAGAAGCAAAGACGTAGGCATCATCCCGTTTTCCCATAATGAGCGGACGCAAACCCATGGGATCGCGAAAAGCGTATAATTTGTCTGGAGTAAGCAGCAAGATGGAGTAACCTCCTCGGATAACAGCCATGGTCAACTCAATTGCTTTGGCTACATCTCCCTCTGATTCCATGGTGTTCTTGGCAATAAGCTTGAGAATTGTCTCAGAATCAGTACTGGATTGGAAGGTGGCACCAGAAGCCTCTAGATCACTCATGAGTTCTTTGGTATTCACCAGATTTCCATTATGGGCCAGTGCCATCTGACCGACAGAGCTGACAATGACTACTGGTTGAGCGTTCTCGTAAGTTGTACCACCGGTTGTGCTATAGCGAACATGACCGATACCATGGATCCCACTCAGGAAATTCAGGAGTTTTGGATCGAAAACCTCTTGAACCAGTCCTTCATCTTTATAATAATTTACCTGCTGACCATCACTGACAGCAATTCCGGCACTTTCCTGTCCGCGATGTTGGAGGGCAAAAAGACCATAATAAATCAGTTGCGAAGTTTCTACACTCCTCGTGTTATAAACACCAAATACACCACACTCTTCATTCAGCTTATCAAACATAAATCACGCGTCGGTTTTCATCATTTTATCAAATCCAGTATTAAAAGCCTTGGCACAATCAGCTACACTGACATCCAAAAGGCGCTCCCCGTGATTATTTATTTTCAATTGAGCATCTGCTGATACTCTGCCGAAACAAGCGGCTTCAATGCCCCGGTCCGCAGCCATTTTGATAACTTCGTCTGCCGCATCTCCTGAAACAGAAAGCATAAATCGAGTTTGACTTTCACCAAACAAGAGGGCGTCAGCCCGCATATCCAGATCAAGGGAGATTTCAGCCCCAAGTTCACCTGATATGCAGGATTCTGCCAGGGCAACAGCAAGACCACCATCTCCCAGATCATGGGCACTTTGTATCAGGCCCTGACGGATTACATGGAGAATGAATTTCTGGGTTTTGCTTTCCAACTCCAGATCCAATTCTGGCACATCGCCTGTTACCAGACCATGAATCTGTTCCAGGTATTCAGAGGCACCTAATTCTTCTTTGGTTTCACCGATAAGCAGGATGAAATCGGCCTCATTTTTAAATTCCATGGTGGTGATATGGCTGAGTGATTTCACAAGACCGGTCATTCCGATAATCGGTGTGGGATATATGGCTCCAAATTCAGGCGTCTGGTTGTAAAGACTGGCATTTCCACCTATCACAGGGGTGTTTAATGCTCGGCAAGCTTCACTGATCCCAATAATTGATTGTTCTAATTGATAGTAAACTTCAGGTATTTCAGGGTTCCCAAAATTTAAGCCATCAGTTATGGCTATGGGTTCGGCACCTGATACAACCTGATTTCTGGCTGATTCTGCCACAATACTCTGGGCACCGCGTCTGGGATTCAGATAGCAATAGCGTCCGTTGGAATCCATTGTAATACCTACTGCTTTATCGCTGTCCTTGATTCGCAGGATGGCTGCATCAGAGCCCGGCTTGACCACAGTATTCATTTGCACCCGGTAATCATACTGTCTGTAAACCCATTCCTTGGAACATATATCAGGTGCACCCAGAAGTTTTATCAGGACTTCATTCAGATCTGAGGGTACTGGAACATCATCGTTCTTAAAACTCTGAGTTTTTTTAAGATGAGCTGGTTCTACCGCTTCCAGGGTATAAGTAGGGGCATCCATTAGTGACCAGACTGGAACCTCTCCAACCGTTTTCCCATCTTCCAAAACTCGATACATCCCATCATCGGTGACTTGACCAATGACTACTGCATGCAAATCCCACTTATGGAAGATTTTATTAACCTTTTCTTCCATCCCTTTTTTGACAATGAGCAACATCCGTTCCTGGGATTCGGAAATCATGACCTCTTCAGGACGCATGGCCTCCTCGCGTTTGGGAACAAGGGCAACATCTATCTCAACACCATTTCCGGCTTTACTGGCGGTTTCTACGGATGAAGAAAGAATCCCAGCCGCACCCATATCCTGTACTCCGACCACATAG
>JABMPR010000358.1 GCA_013202895.1 bacterium
CAAATCCCTTAACTGCATCAGCATCAAATTCTAGATTTCCACCAGCTTCACCTGCCCAACCGGTATAGGTGAAGTTGTCTCCACCCCAGCCATCTCCTCGCTCCAGAGCAAGTTTAGCTGTAGTCCAACCAGGTTCATTGTCTAAAACAGCATGGAATGAGTAATACCACTCACCGAGATCATGATAGGCAGGATCAGTGATATCACCATAATCCATCACGTTCAGTCTCAGTGTCACGGTACCTGGATCACTCTGGGCAACAAGATTATTGTATGCAAATGAAATACTGTCATACAATGACCAGTCATAGAGTCCAGAGCTTAGCGTATCTGGGAAATAATGATGAATTTTGGAGTAACCACCCCAGCCTTCAATGTTGTGAACACTGTAGTCGATCTGCATCGATCCATCACCTTCAATCATGTTTTCGGTGTTGTAGGTTCGATCAATCCAGCCCAGTGCAGGATCCGCATTGGCGCTTACTGCGAAGTGATCTGCAGTACCATCCTCAGCACCCTCGTTAATCGGATCGTACCATTCCCAGTAATTTGTATCCGCAGGGGCTGAGTCAAAATTATTGACCATCTGAGCTTGTCCTACGACCACAAATACCAGGAGTGACAATACGACACATGCGCGTATCATTGTCTTCATTGTTAACCCTCCTTTTTTTGGATTATGTTCATGTTAAAAATATTCTATCCACAGTGATATTATAATGACGACCAGAACGACAGAAGCGATCACATTATAGCGATTCCACTGTGGATCCTGGACATCCATTTTACGACTTAAATCTGTTTGAAGCTCAGAAGCGGTTGCCATGGTGAGTCCGGCAATTTGTTCATTATTTGGAGGCAATGTAGCCAGACTCACGACCATGACGACACCAACTGAAATCAGAAAAAGCAATACTGCGAAATGCAGAAAATTCATTGTAGCGTACCATTCAAAGGCACCCAGAGAGGTACCGGATTTGACCACGAGCTCAAGAATAAACCGAAGGGCTCCCAATATTGCTCCTGCCCCCAGTGCGAAAATTGCTCCTTTTGAATTGGCTCTACGCCAGAAGATTCCCAACAAAAATACGGCGGCGATTGGAGGACTTATATACGCCTGTACGCTTTGCAAATATACAAATAGTTGACCACTAAGCATAGTGATAAGTGGCACAGCTAACACTCCTAGAATTACCATTACTGTGGTGGCCAGGCGTCCAACCAGAACCAATTCGACTTCCGAAGCATCAGGCTTATAATTTTTGTAGAAATCCATGGTAAATAGTGTCGAAGTACTATTAAAACAGCTGGCTAATGAAGACATCAGAGCAGCCAGCAAGCTGGCAATCACAATCCCCTTTATCCCCGATGGTAATAGATAGCTGGTAACTAGAGTTGGATACGCTTCATCGCCCGTGGTGCCAAATAATGCTGCGGCAATCAGACCCGGGAGGACCAGTATAAAAACGGGCAGGATCTTTAAAAACCCGGCAAAAATGGCACCAGAGCGCGCATGGTTAATATTTTTCGCGCTCAAAACTCGTTGGACGATGAATTGATCGGTACACCAATACCAGATTCCCAGTATAGGCGCACCAAATATTATTCCAGTCCATGGAAAGTCAGGATGATCCATGGCTTTAAACATATTGAAAAAGTCTGGAGGAAGTTTTGCTTCAAGACCTGAAAAGCCACCCACTTCGTTTAAACCCAACACGGTTAGGGTGACCGCACCTCCAATAAGTATGAAGGTTTGAATCAATTCTGTATAGATGACGGCTTTGAGCCCCCCGGCAATGGTATAAATACCGGTTACAATAATCAGGACGATGGCTGATGTCATCATGTCCCAACCAAGAATTTTGTTTAAGAGTAACCCCCCGGCATAAAGTGTTACAGAAATCTTTGTAATTATGTAGGCCAGAATTGATACAGACGTGAGATACATGCGACTGGCTCTACTATAGCGACGTTCCAAAAACTCAGGCATGGTAAATACACCAGATTTTAAATAGAATGGAACAAAGATCCAGCCCAGAAACAATACCATAAATGCCGCTAACCACTCGAAGTGCCCAACTGCCAGTCCACTACTTGAGCCTGTTCCAGCTAGGCCAATAAAATGTTCACTTGAAATATTTGAGGCAAACAGGGAGGCACCAATGGCGACCCAACCAACATTACGTCCGGCGAGGAAATATTCCGTACTGTCTGTGGCAGTCCGTGAGTAATACACACCAACACCCAGCACCATCAGGAAGTATAAAACAATTACAAAATAATCAAGTCCACTCATTACAAGCGTATGTCCCTGGATATTGGATTAAGTGACAATATTGTCATATTGACATATACAAGACAAATACCAGACCACTTATTTTAAAAAGTATTAATTTTGAACAAGTTAATGTTTATAAAGCGTTCCATCATAAACTGGAATGCCTGATAGCATTTGTAAAACAGCAGTTTACAAATCAAATCGCCATTGAATTCTAGTTTGTATTTTTATAAATATTTTCTAATTGAATGCTGAAATCATCCATCAAAACCCTGTTTTAATTTATTATTGGAATAATATTTTTATCAATTTGATAACAAGCGTTTTGAAAGGGGCTTAAATTACTTTAGTCCTAACTCTTTACACATGCGATAGAAGTTTGGAGGAGCCAGTCCTAATTTTCCAGCAGCCTCAGTGTCAGTCTTGCTATGTTTCCGAACAAATTCGAAGTATTGTTTTCGAAAATTTTGCTCAACCTCTTTTAAGGGGAGCATATTATTTTCACTAAATACAGGGTTAACCAGGGATGATATGCCTTCGTGGGATTGCATATCCAGAGCCAGCTTAACTGTTTCATGAGTAATGCCATCCGTTGCGAGGATTACGAGACGTTGTACAACGTTTTTTAGTTGGCGAACATTCCCCGGCCACTGATAATGTTGTAGCAGATTCCAGGCTTTTTCTGTAATGCGTGGTTGAACGATACTTAAATCCCTGCAATAATGACCCACGAAATACTCAATCAGCAGCGGTATATCATCTTCTCTGTCCTTGATGGCAGGTGCCTGGATGTTAAGAATATTTAGACGATAGTATAAATCCTCTCTGAATTTGTTCTGCTTCATCAGGTCCTTAAGGTTTTTATTGGTTGCCGAAATTACTCTTACATCGACGCTGTAGCTCTTCTTGCGACCAATTTTGTCGATTTCCCCCGTCTCAAGCACGCGTAACAGTTTTGCTTGTGCCAGATAGGGTAGTTCGGAAATCTCATCCAGAAAGATGGTCCCATGATTGGCTTGTTCGAATAAACCCGCTTTATCTTCCTTGGCTCCAGTAAAGGCGCCCTTGACAAATCCAAAGAGCTCACTCTCAATCAGTTCTCTTGGAATGGCAGCGCAGTTTACCGGTACAAAGTTTTCATATCGTCGTTCACTTTGATAATGGATATTTTTGGCAATGAGCTCCTTGCCAGATCCTGATTCACCTATTATCAATACATTGGCTTGAGTCACAGCGAATTTTTTGATATGATCCCTGACCTGGTGGATGCTGGCAGATTCTCCCAGAAGAGGTCTTTCCTGCACAATCCTGTCGATCTTTTTATCTAGTCGTCTTTGGGATCGAATTCGATCCATTTCTAATTTTTTCTTTTCGGCTGCATTTAAAATTGTAAGGATGAAATCTGTGGGTTGATAGATAAACTGCTCAATATCTGTTGGATATTTTGTCCCAAACCAATAGGCACCACTATTCATCAATTGATTGGCAAAGTGCAGATCAGTTTGATTGATGGTCATCTTGGTAATTACGATAATTTGAATAGTTGGATCTTGCTGACGTATTCGCTTAATGAGAGCTTCCCCATAAAGCCCTCCAGAAATTTGGTAGTCCAGAATAGCCACATCAAATGAAGCCCGGTCTCCGATGGCTTTTAGGGCATCCTCACCCGTCGAGACGATGTCCTCAATTTTAATTCTTTCTCGAAATGGGTTTATGGTGTTCTTAATTCGACGTACATCGTATTCTTCGTCTTCAATTAACAATACTTTTATTTGTTCGTGTTCCATTTCCTATCCTAATCCTGCCCGAATTATAAAACAGGCGCCTCCTTGAGAATTGTTTCGTGCCTCTAGCTGCCAACCGCAGCGACGACTAATTTCACGAGCCAGATAACAGCCATAACCGGAATTTTCTTCCCCCTCCTTCGTACTCATAGATTCTTTGAATAAAGCCTTGATACCATTTTCATCTTCTTCGAGCAGATCTTCTGGAAATCCCCTCCCATTGTCACTTATCTCAATTACCAGATTATGGTTTTCTGGCTCTATGCTTGTTCTCAGGAGTAGTTCAATCTTACGATCAGAGTTGTGATCTACTGCGTTCTGGATTAATGGTTCAATTATTTCCCAGATCACGAATTCATTAACTTGAACAATTGGCAAATCCTGCGCAAGGTCAAGCTTGAAGTTAACTGCGTTTGTCACGCCCTCTCGATATACGCGATTGAAAATATTATCAACGATAAAGCTGATAACTTCATTAATATTTGTTTGGAAAAGAGGATTCCGAATAACATGCAAAGGTGGATCATAAGATTTCATGTCATAAATCACACGCGAAACAAAATTAGCATATTTCGTCACTCGATTTCGTGTTTCATCAAGGTTTGGCTCTGATAAACCGCGTAAGTCTTCCTTGATAAAACCCATCACTTTTTCGGCTTTATGGTGTGTATGATATATACGCTTTGTAAAAAGGGATTCCTTTTGATGCGCTACCTGTTCGCGGAGTTGTTTTGCCCGCTGATCAAATAGTTGTTGATGTACTAAATCTCGTTCTCTGGCTGTATAAGAATAAATAAGAAACATGGCCATAAATCCCATGAGTACTAAACCTGTAAACAGCACTCCACTCTGATTGTAGGCTGATTTTAACAGGGATAGAAAACTACTGACATCTGGTGTAATTCGCATATAGGCTGCTCCAGCCACCTCTCCCCGATCGTAGAACGGCACAAGAACATGAAAGGTATTATCCCCATCTAAAGAACTGATGATTTGTTCACTTTCCCATAAGAGGTCTCTATTTACAGAAAAATAGCTCAACGCTCTGGTAGAGTAGAGAGAGTCAAGATTTGCTACGACGGTACCCTCACCCAGGTAAAAGTCGTAGATTTGGCTCCCCTCTGAAATGACCAGAATGCTGTCAGCATGCTCAACAATAATGTATACACGATCGATGTTGCGTTGCAAAATCTGCTGACTTAGAAGTTTATCCAGAGATTGAACCACAACATCATAATCCTCCGGACTGTCATGAACATGAGTGCGACCGTGTTCAATCATCTGTTCAAGTGCTGTTGTAGTCAAATCAGCTATTCGCTCTGCCGAATCTCGACGATAATAATCCATTGCCTGTTTGAAGAGTTGATTGGTTGACTGATTATTGATAAATGACAATGCCATCTGGAAGATCATCACAATAATGAATAACACCATTATGTGCTGAATCTCAATGTGAAAAGGCTCGAGTCGTTTAAAAAGTTTCAGAACTACTTCCCTTTTTCCTGAATGGCTTGAACCTCATCCCAGGCGATCTGCATACCATTTTCAGCAGTCAATTCGCCTGCCAATATTTGATGAATACGTTCAGAGAGCACGTCTGATATCAAGGTATATTCAACGCTGGCCGGACGATGAATTCCATTATCCATCATCTTGCTGATCAATTGCAATCTTTGCGATTTACTGCCATCCTCAGTATTTTTGTAATACTGCTCCTGTACTGGTAATAGTCCTTCAGATTCATAAAAAATATTCTGGCCTTCCGAGGAAGCTGCAAACTGCATGAATTCAATTGCAGCCTCTTTTACTGGAGAATGTTTGGATAACATCATGTTCCAGCCACCAAATACAGGTGAAGATTTTTCACCACTAAAATGTGGCAAGGGAGCGATCACTAATTTTTTAAATTTTTCGGGATCATAACGCGTATCCAGCATGTTGTTGGTTGTTGGCCACCCTCTAACAAATGGGATATCTCGTTCAAGCGCATAATGAATACAATCGTCCTCGGTCATATTGAGCACGGCAGTTGGTGCTTTCCCTGATTTTATCAGGTCACGCAGGAAACGAACTCTTGCAATTACAAGTGAATCACTAAGATCTATCAATTTCCCTGTAATTGGATCTTGTAATGATTTCCCCAGAATCTCATTGAAATTACAAATTAGACCTTCATAAGCCTCAGCCTGTGGCAGATAAATCGGTTGATCGGGAAAATATTGATCCCCAATCCGCAGTAATTCTTCCCAGGTTATAGAATCCTTTATCCGCTGATTTATATTTTCCCCATCTGGTAGATCAAGGATGATGTCTTCACGATAAAAAAGGGCTCCAATATCGATATAAAGCGGAATGGCAAACAACCTCCCATCCACGTAGCAAGTCTCCATGGCCTGAGAAAGGAGATTTTTTATAAATTGGGATGAAAAATATGGAGCCAGAGGCTCTGCCCATTTTGTAAATCTTGGGACCCAGATCAGATCAACAGAGAAAACATCAATACGGCTGCTTCGGCTACGTAAGTTTCTGGCTATCAATTCCTTGCGTTGATTTGTATTAAATTTTGAAAAAGGCAGATCGATTGCAATTACTTCAATTTCCCCTCGGTGTACTTCATTGAACCGCCGAATAATTTCACGATGACCACTACCAATATTATCCGCGAAATAGACCCGCTGTACACCATCTGTTTTTATCGGATTTCGAGCCAGGGGAAACGATGAAACCAGGAACGATATTAAAAATATGAAAGCCCCAATAGTGAATAAAAAAGGGAGACTTGTAGATATGGACTGAATTTTTGATGGCATGCCGAGCCAGGTTGCTCCTTTCAATCTGATTCTTATTGAAATGATAATAATTATATATCAAATCAATACAAGGGATATGTTCAAGGTTGAAAAAGTAGATGTTCACGGCAAGCCCTTATGATCACCAAGTTCTTGATGTGGCATAATCTCGTGTTAGCATTGGAAATATTTGGGTTTCATAGGAAATTCAACCCCATACTGTTATTATTGATTTTATTGGGTTTCAAATAACTGAATTATGGTTTTCGCAGCCTATCGCCACCGAAGAACTTCATCAGGGACTTTCTGATATTGTGTCGGGATCAATATTTTAGAATATCAACTCGTCCATGGCATCTTTCTTGCGCTAAAAGAACAACAGTGTTTCATAATTAAGGGTGTATTTTGTCCCCATCACGAGGAGTGATATTGTCCAGAAATAAAATAGCCCTATTGTGTTTAATCCCCATATTGATGATTGCTTCTTTCAGCTCCTGCAATACAACTGAGCCTACCGTTAAAGCCGATCCAATAAAGGGGAAAACGGTTGAGGCAATCGTTCAATCTATGTCGCTGGCTGAAAAAGTTGGTCAAATGACCCAGGCAGATCGTGCATACCTTATCAGAGATGCAGATATTAAAAATTATTTTTTGGGATCGCTCCTCAGTGGCGGTGGCTCTACTCCAGAGGTCAATGCAGCAGCTGCCTGGGCAGACATGATTGACGATTATCAGAGTCTCGCTAGTCAGACACGTCTTGGCATTCC
>JABMPR010000359.1 GCA_013202895.1 bacterium
ATGTCCTCCTGGAGCTCAAGACCAAATCAAATCGTATCGAAAACCTGTTGGAGCTGGATCATAAAGGACACACCGTTGTCTCCTGGTCCGTCAATCCACAGGTAATCATTGATGCTGAAGAACATAAGGCGGCCTCTCTGGATGAACGGCTCAAGGCCATGGCTCAGGCTCAGGCTGCCGGCTATAAGATCGGTTTTCATTTCGACCCCCTGCTGTATCATGAGGGCTGGGAGCAGAACTATCCTGATCTTATCAGACAATTGTTTGAGGTTGTTGACCCAAAAAACGTCGCCTGGATCTCCATTGGCTCCCTACGTTTCCCACCGGAAATGAAGGACAAGGTGCTGGAGAAATTCCCCAAATCAAAGATCATGTTTGCTGAATTGATCCGCGGGATGGATGGCAAAATGCGCTATCCCAAACCGCTGCGTCTTAAAATGTACCAGACTGCTTACAATGCCCTCAGGCAGTATGGTGGGGAGAAGTTGTTCATCTATTTTTGCATGGAATCTGAAGAGATCTGGGAACGGGTCATGGGCTGGAGTCCAGAATCCAACGAACATCTGGACTACCTATTCGCCAGCAGTTTATATGATCAATTCCCTGGTCTTATGAGATCAGAACCGCAAAGAATTGATTATGACAATGGGATCCCCCTCCATCATGAAAAGGTTGAAATTCCCGGATTCTAATCACCAATACTGTCATGCACCTGCTGCTTACTCATTATATCCTCAATTGGTGGTTGTTTTGGATTAATTTAAGCTAATATCAACACAGGATTTTCCAGGGGGAAAGAGGAAAGCCAATAACGAGAAATATAATTCTCATTTTCACCCTAACAGCCATGAGCTTTATATAAAGCTATGTTGGACGGGGTGTTGTGCCAGCTTCTGCGGAATCGGGCAGCAAGTGCACAAATAAAAGGTCACCATGACAATTCTCACGTTCATCATTGGACTGGGGTTTCTAATTATCGGTGCAGAAGCATTGGTGCGAGGTGCTTCTCGTCTGGCGTCTGTACTTGGCATTTCACCTCTGGTCATCGGTCTGACTGTCGTTGCCTTTGGTACCAGTTCGCCTGAGCTGGCTGTAAGCGTCAAATCTGTACTCTCTAACCAGCCAAATATTGCTGTGGGGAACGTTGTTGGAAGTAATCTCTTCAATGTCCTCTTTATTCTTGGACTTTCATCGCTAATTGTACCGCTTGTCGTATCACGACAACTAGTGCGGCTTGATGTGCCTCTGATGATTGGTCTATCGGTCCTTCTTCTGATCCTTTCACTGGATGAAATTCTCAGTCCCAGTGATGGGTTCATTCTGATCGCAGGTCATTTTATTTATATCCTTTATTTGTTTTACCATAGCCGTAGGGAGAGCAAGGTGGCGAGAGGTGAATATCTTAATAATATTGAACCTGTGACATCTGCAAAAAGTATCTGGGTTAAAAATATAACCCTGATACTTGTAGGCTTTATACTATTAGTCCTGGGCTCGCGCTGGCTAGTGACAAGTTCAGTGTCTTTTGCCAAGCATTTCGGAGTTAGTGAGCTGGTCATCGGATTGACAATTGTGGCAGCCGGCACCTCTTTGCCTGAATTGGTAACCTCAATCATCGCAGCTGTTCGCAAAGAAAGTGATATCGCTGTCGGCAATGTTATCGGGAGTAACATGTTCAATATTATGGGGGTGCTTGGTGTTGCCAGTATAGTATCACCAACAGGGGTGGCGGTATCACCTGCAGTCATTGGATTCGATATGCCGGTCATGATCGCTGTAGCCTTGGCATGCCTACCCATCTTTTTTACCGGTGGCGTAATTAGCAGGTATGAAGGTGCAGTATTACTTGGATACTATGTGGTTTATACCCTATATCTGCTCCCGGCAGCCACTCATCATGATGCTTTGCAGGGATTTGACACAGTGATGCTGTATTTTATTGTTCCTTTGACGCTTTTTACCTTGACTATTATTGCTTTTCAGGAAATGTATCATAGGAATAAGAAGCGACCAACATTAATTCCAGCAGAACAGACAAGAACCACAATAACGGAACAGGATCTTGACAAGCAATGAGA
>JABMPR010000034.1 GCA_013202895.1 bacterium
ACGGCAACAGCTGCCAATACACCAATGATCACAATCACGATCATTAACTCTACTAATGAAAAACCATTATTTTTTCTCATTTTTCACTCCTTTTTTTCTTATTTTTGTGTTCATTTCAGCCTAAATCTAGGGAATCAGTGTTTATGGGGTATCGGGGAATACCCTATTGTTGCATGCTGAAAATCATATTTTATCGAAGAATATTGGAGGGGTTGAGTTGATTTATTCTCTAACTAGCAGTAGGGTATGGTTCTACTAAGGATGTTCTAAGTAGTTGATATAGCTTTAGGTTATTGATAATCAATAATGCTGAAATGCGGGGTAGATATGTTTTAAAGATCCACGCTTATCCAACTAAAACAAACCTATGCCACTGGCAGCAGGAGCTGGGATCGAAACTTGAAGGTTCTTATTATTACTCTAACAATCAACAAAGTCCACCCGGCGGTGACCTTTTATATTTGCCCTGCCCATCGTAGCTTTTAGCGAAGATGGGGGAGTAGGATTGACTTCAGGCTTCGCCTTCGTCTTACTCCGCAAGCTTTCCGCTGGAAACCTTACTCCGTTTCGAACAAGTAGATTAGTATCCGCACCCCATAAAACACAAAGAGCCCCGTCGATGACGAGGCTCTTTGCGTTGTAGCGGGAGTAGGATTGATGTTCACTCATTGCATTCGTTCCATCTTTCTCCGTAAACCTGTCCTCGACAGCTTTACTCCGATGAACGAAGACGCACTAATTGGCGTGCGAAAACTGCACTAAATCACTAAACTAATTGAACAAACGTGTCAATCGACGTCAGCCTTTTGGCAGAATTGTACAAAAAATGAAATCACATTTCATTTTTGAAAATCAGCTTTTTATCCAATTAGCGCAATTCGAGCGGGATTGAATCAACGAGGTTCACCGGTTATTGTGTTAAAATCTTTAGTCACTCACTTAGTTATAGATAAATATATATAATCACGTATATTCTCAACAAAAAGATAACAACTACGAAAAAGAGATTCCAATTTGCTCAAAAGTCATAAGTTATGCAGCAGAAAATCAAGCATTGATCATAAAAAGACAAGAAGTGCGGAATAAATAGTTAGCCAAGATTAGGTGTCTACATTGCTTATACCTAAATATTTTTGGTATCACAATTTTGGAAGGGGAACTAAAAAATGAAAAGTATTCGTTTTTCAATTGGTATTTTAGTCGTACTGATAGCATTATTATTGTTGTTACAAACTTTGAATATCGTTAATCTAGGATCAAGCATTACTACTGGTATTGTAATAATATTTATAGGATTATTTTTATTATTTAATAGGTCTATCTTAAAAAATATTGGTGAATATTTAAAAAATCCTTTTTATTCCAAGTCAAATAGTACTAGTGAATCTACTGTCTCTAGTGAATCTACTGTTTCTAGTGAATCTACTGTTTCTAGTGAATCTACTGTTTCTGACGAATCTATTGTTTCTAGAGAATCTATTGTTGATTTTCTCTCATTCAGATATATGATAAGTTCTAAACTTATAAGCGTAATTTATTTTCTTGGAATGTTAACATTAATAATATTTGGACTGAATTTTATAGGCAAAGGGGATGAAGGTCTTATGCTTGGTATTGGAATTATATTAATAGGAAACATTTTGTGGAGAATAATCTGCGAACTATGGATATTATTTTTCAGTATTCATGACATATTAATATCAATTGGGAATTCAATTAAGCATCAAGCGAGAGATGATATTTAGGACAGTGTGATATAGCGGAATGTCGTATTAGCTGAACAATTCCCCCGATTTCTCACTCTCATCAATTGACATCAACCAGCTGAATGAGAGACTCTTCGCATCCATAAACAGCATTGGAAATAAAGATCTGCTCCTAATGTGTTTTCATTATCGGAATTCAGCTTTTTGTTCATTTATTGCGTAATCCAACTCTGATTCATACCCGAATAGCCAAATTCACTAATCAATCATATAAAAAATACCTATATTGTGTATGCGTTGAATCTGGGATCATGACTTGATTATTTGTTCAATATCTTTTCCAGTAGTCGGTTCTGTTTTCTTGAGTTTGATTCAATATCCATAACGAGTTTTAGAAGTTCTGAAACAGCATATAGAGATACCGCACTAATCCCACCTATGATGAGGGCTGATCCACTAATGAGTAAGCCCGTTGAAGCAGAGCGACTGTTTTCCAGAAGGCTTAGTCCGTAAAGCATTACACCAGAGGCCATGAAAATTATGAAGCCCGCTGCAATCTTGTAAACAAAGCTTATAATGGTGAGAGCAGGATATCTCCCTGTTGAAGAGTTTTTTGTTTTTACGGTGGGAACTGTGCTTCCCAGTTCCTGCTCATTGGGCAAAATGGTCTTTTTCGCATCTTGAGGAACCGCAGCCTCATGTTTACAGGAATCACATTGAGCCATTTCCCCAGTTTTGAGAGACTGGGTTGTTATTTCTATCCCACAATTGGGACAATTAAAAGACAACTCGGGCATAAATACCCCCCTTCATTTGGATTTTATTCAACTCTGGTGCAGGGCAGGCACCTTATATTTGTTTTGACAGGATACATTCCGACTCTAACCATTTCAATCCATCGAAGCGAGATCAGGTTTTGCTCTCTCATATTTGACATAAAATTGTTTTATACAATCCGTACATAAGAATTTTTTTCGATTCGAAAATAAGCGCACCAGAGCGTTTCTATGCACCCTGATAACATATTCAGATTGACATTTTGGACAATGTAATAGATTTTCAGCTTGTTCAGTCATGGTATCCCCGGCTTAAAGTATCCGATAACGCTTTAATAACAATAAAATAGAGTGATTAATTTACAATATATAATGATGATCTTTCGATTATATAGTATAATGCATATTACACAAGCAGGAGCCACCATAAAAGATATTCTCACGTAGTTTCGAATCTCAGAGGTTGGGATACTATATTTTGGAATCGGTTCAAATCGAGACACTAATAGTTTCTGATTAATAACTCCTTGAACACAGTTGATTTAGGATTCTTCATGTTGATCCCCTGTTGCCTGGATATCGGTGTTATGTTATAACCGCTGAACAATTCCCGCGATCGCTCACAATCATCAATTGAGAGTAACCACCTGGCCGAGAGATCCTTCAAATGACCAGCAAAAGCTGAATGATCAAACGATCCAAATCCATAGTATTTGTCACCCTTGAAGTAGGGGGGATCGAGGTAGAAGAAATTTGCTGGTCCGTCATACTTCTCGAAAATCTTTTCATAACTGAGGTTTTCTAGGATTGTGCGGTCTAACCTGGCATGTACTTTCTTCATGAGTTCCATCATGTTGATGTGAGAAGCAAACCCGGCACCCCCACTTTTTCTTGAAGTCCCGAAGGATTCACCTTTAGAACCAAAACTACGTTTAATGAGATACAGAAACCTGGCTGCCCTCTGGACTTCAGTAATTCCGGGACTATTTAGCAGCTGGTAGAACAATTCACGGGAGGACACCATAAATTCAAATTCTTTAGACAAAGCCTCTGGGTGATACTTGACAATCCTGAACAGATTAACCAGGTCACCATTCAAATCGTTATAGACCTCAGTAGACCCCCAGCGGTTCTTAAAGAACAGGACCCATGCTCCACCACCAAAGGGTTCAATATAGCAGTTTATTTTCTTAGGGATGATTTCAGAAATTGATTTACGTAGTCGAGATTTCCCCCCAATCCATGATAACAGTGATAGAG
>JABMPR010000360.1 GCA_013202895.1 bacterium
ACCCAATTTTCAAATATCAAGGAGAAGATTTTGCGTTCTCCGCTTCCTTTTTCAGAAAGCTCGCAAATATACTTTTGTACCTATGCCACAGCAACAGCAAAAATCGATTTTACTAAAAAATCTGGTGCTGAATTGCCACCCGATACGTCTCTCCTGTCATAAAGCGGCGCGATAATAATCTGACTACCTGCTCTTCACAACAACTATTTATGCCTTATCGGCAAAATGTTAATAAAACTCCTACTGGATCAATAATTTCCTAAAATCAATTTAGGTTGATCTCAGTCTTAATCACTTGTTATTATTTATTTTAAAAGGATTTACCACTAATCTGAATTTGCAATTATAGCCGATATTAAAATTATCATGCCGCTGATCGAGACTATCTGTTAATATCTCAACACAACTTGCTGTTATGATAAACCAATTTTTTAATTAACTCCCTGATCCGATATTGAATTTTTATTGTGAAGCACAACAGACCAACATCTTGCTTATTCTCTCTCCAACCCATACTACCCCCACTAATACTTAATTCAGGACCTACCAATACCCTTCCAAAGCCGATTGAATCATCTATTGGAAAGGGCAAAACCCTAGGGAAATGCTCCGGGAGAAAAAAAAGGGGATCTCAACGAGATCCCCTTGGATAATATCAGCCTGGTCAGTCAGTGGATATCTACTTAAGCAAAATCATCTTTCTGACCATATTGGCATTTGGCGTGGAGAGACGATACAGGTAGATGCCGGCACTTGCAGGCTTTCCGCCAATATCACCATTCCAAGTCACGCTATAAGAAGCAGGATTCAAATGTTCAGAGATCAATGTCTCAAGAATCCGTCCTCGAATATCAAGAACCTGAATAGAAACCCGTCCCGCTTCAGGAATTGCAAAACTTATCTGCGTAGAGGGGTTAAACGGGTTGGGATAATTCGAAGCTAAAACATATTCATCCGGTAAGCCTGCCCGCTCATTAATAGAAACAAGAATGGGTGTTGCACCAGTTCGCTGCAGATTACCACGGTGAGTGGGCCAATAGCTTGCTATTTCACCACTTGTGGATAGATCAATAACAAGTAATGCGTCAGCGCTCCCAACTATAATTTCTACATCTTCATCACCATCAAAATAGGCGATACTGGGAGAGCCCTCTATTTTATCAGAGCTTTGCGCTGGGAAACCGCCCAGGGCACTTCCGTCCAAATTCAATCCATAGAGCATAAAATCATTGGATCCGACAAATATCTCTGCCAGACCGTCTCCGTTAACATCTGCCAGGGCGGGTGAGCTATAAATTGCTCCCCCAGTGAATACAGGCCAGCCCTCTAGTATTGAACCAGTATGGTCAAGGGCGTATATATTTCGATCCAAACCACCAAAAAAGATCTCAAGATCGCCATCACCATCCATATCGGCAGCCGAGGGGTCGGATTGAACATTCTGTCCACCTGCAACGACATTCCACAACTCGTTACCAGTATTATCGAATGCATAAAAATTATTATCATCACACCCAAAAATGATTTCGAGACTTCCATCAGCGCTGGCATCTATGTTTGCCAGAAGTGGTGCTGATCTTACTTTATCTGTCATTTCAATGGGGAAACCCGGTGCTTCTGTACCATCCAGGTTCAAGGCGTGAACTCTATCACCCCAGGTCCCAACCACAATATTAATATTACCATCGGCATCCACATCCCCAATGGCTACGCCGTTGGTCATATGATCTTCCAGGATGAGTGGGAAACCTTCAAATGCTACGCCGTCATGATGGACGATTGCCAGTTCATCATCAAAACAGGGGATGATAATTTCCAAATCCCCATCAGCATCCAAGTCATAAAGTGAAGCAGGTGCCAGAATATAGCTACCAGAGGTATAAACAATCTGGGAGCTTCCATCGTGCTGAATCACATACAGATTATCGTCTTTTGCTCCGATAACAATTTCCAGGTCACCATCATTATCTATATCACCAATTGCCGGTGAGGCTTCAAACTTATGTCCGGCGACCATGGGGAAACCAGCCAGCTCGGTTCCATCTTCCTGTATGACATGGAGCATACTGTCAGATGAACCAAAAATAATCTCCATATCACCATCCCCATCGATATCAACAGTCGCATTTCCGCCGATAATTTCCGCCGTACTGAGAGGGAAATTTGCCTGCCAGATACTGGCTTCTACTTCAAATTCTATAATCACGGTGTAGGGATGATCTGACTCTGTATTAGCCGTTACCTCAAGTGAAAATGGGTACATACCAGAGGGTGCCCCTTCTACGATGGAAAACTGGTAGCGATCAATAATATTCGGTGCCACATTTCCCGGGAAAATGTCACCATAGTCACCGGTTGCATCTGAGATATTGACATATTCTGAGCTTGTGCTAAGCACAGCCGTTACGCCCAAAGCGGTTAACCAACCGGGATCATTAAATAGATTCACCCGCATCCTCGCTTCTTCACCAGGTGATAGCTGTCCGTCGCCATTATCCACTATCATCTGCAAACTATATGAGTCAAAGCTGAGCAAGGGAAATAGGGATTGAGCGAGGGCGTTATAAATATTGACCCTTCCGGATCCAAGATCACCGACATGAGAAGGATTTATATCATCAATGGGATCAGCAGCTTCAAGCAAGGTTTGGACCAGCCAATCATTATCCCGTTCGGGGTTTACGGACATCAGTAAACCAAAGCAGGAGCCTACAATAGGAGAAGCCATGGATGTACCAGGCCAGCTTTGATATGAGCCATTAAACACTGTACTGTGAATATTTTCACCTGGTGAACATATATCTATAGTAGAACCATAATTGGAAAAGCTTGCCAGACCGTCTCCTGCGCTGGTTGCTGCCACGCTAACCACGTTATCGAAGGCTGATGGATAGTGAAGTTCTGAGCTTGCGTCATTGCCAGCAGCCGCAACTACTATAGCGCCGTAAGTATTGTAACATAGATTTACAATTGCCTGAGCTGAAGCGCCACCTCCAGATCCTCCCCAGGAGAGGTTAATGATATCTGCTCCTGCTTTAGCAGCATACAGCATTCCAGAATAGCCATCGTAGACGAGATCCTGGTCACCCTGATCATATTGACACTTAACGGACATGATGGAGCCGTTAAAAGTGACACTTGATATCCCAACACTATTATCAGTTGTTGCGGCAAGGAGTCCGGCTACATGGGTTCCATGATCACCTAGAATTGCATGTGGATCATTATCAGGATCATTCCCATTCGTAACCCCCTGTGGATCCCAACCGACTAAATCATCAATAAAGGTCGTGCTGTTCCCATCCCAATCATCATCATCAACACCATTCGTAAACGGAGAACTTGTATGCACAGCATCTCGAAGATTGGTCGTGCCATCAGAGTTATAATCGTCTAGAAAAGCAACAACTTCCTCAGCATTTACATAACCATTTGAATCGGTATCAACAGTCTCAAAAATATCCGTTGGAATTTCAGCCTGGTTTATCCAGGCACTCTGCCAGAGATCGGGATGAATGTACTGGACACCTGTATCAACCGATGCGAGGACAATATTTCTATCACCAGGTTCATTTCCACCAGCAATATCCCATAAGTCCCAGGCATCATTTGCCTCAACTCTTTGAAGGAACCACTGCTGCCCGTAGCGAGGATCATTGGGAAAATAGTACACTCGATTAATGGCTTCTTTTTCAGCATAAAGTATATGCGAATCTTTGGAGAACTCGTCGATGATCTGACTCAAGTCACGTCGATCCTGGTCAAAACTCAAGCGAAAAATATTTGAGAGTATGATATCACCATCCATATCATCGGGCGTTGCTCCCACTGCGTACATCTCCATCCCAGCTACATCTCGAAGTGCCAGGAGCTGATCCAGACTTTCTATTCCGGTAACAGGATTTCGATTTTTTGAGTCGATTTCCTGAATCACCACATCTGGTTGCAAGCAGATGAGGAATCGGTCGCTGTAGTAGGCAGCGTATTCGGGTCCAGCTCCAAAGGCTAAGGTGAGCATTGAAGCCAGACAAATAATTAGTAGTATTTTTTTCATTTATTCCTATTCCTCATATAAAACGAGCTGGAGGTAGACTTGGGTCTACTTCCAGCTCGTTTGCCCAGGTTATCCTCAATTTACTTGAGAAGGATCATTTTCCGTGTGATATGGGTCTTGCCGGATGTCAATGAATAGATATAAATACCTGAATTCATATGTGATGCATCCAACTCAACTGTGTAATAACCGGGAGCCTGATTTTCCTGAACAACAACATCAACTTGTCGACCGGTCAAGTCAAAAATCTTTAACTCAACATTCCCAGCTTCAGGGAGAGCGTAATCAATAATAGTGGACGGATTGAAGGGATTCGGATAGTTCTGAGAAAGACCGAATTCGCTTGGAATTGTGGCTGACGGTACCTCATCCACTCCAACGACGATAAAAGCGCTATCCACGTCGGCTCTAAACATCAGATTATATTCCAGTCCCAGATTTGTCATGGTGTCCCAACCTTCACCGGCTTCATAATAGGACATACCACTATATTCACCGTCAGAGTCAGCGCCAATCGAGGGGGTAGAATTCACTTCCTTGAGCCCCACATAAAAGGATCCGGATTCGACCCAGATTGAGTCGCTAGTAAGGTCTTTTACATTCCAGCCCTGCACCAAATTTGACCAACCCGTTCTTTTATACTCTGATTCGGGCATCCCATCTGGACCATCATCGGCCCAGACATAAGCGATTGCACTTGCAGTACCAGCTGGATCGTTATCCACATAGACGCTGATCCGTTTTATGAGGAGCGGATAACCGTCGGGTGTATATTTGACTGCCTGGAAAAAACCTGAACCCAAATTAAATCCAACTTCAGAAGTACCATCATCATAAGACATGGTGTATACTGAGGCTGATTCGGGGATAACAAAGACTTCAGAAGAAAAGTCACCTTCCTGGCCCTCAAATACGGTTGTAACGGCGTAGTAGTAACCTACTCCATTCTCCACTGTTTCATCCGTATAAAATGGCAGTGCCAGAGGCTCACCATTTAGCGGAGCGCCAAAGCCAGAGCCTTCTTCACGGCGATATACATTATATGTAAAGCCACCCTCGGAGCTGGTAACACCAGCTGCATAGAGTGCATAATTACCATCTAAGCCACTCCCCGGCTCGTTAAGTGTCATGGACCCGGTTGGATGCCATCTATAAGCCTGGCCTGGAGATGGGCTGTCACTATCTACAGCCAAAAAGGGATAAATCGTATCAGTACATGCCCAACCAATATAGAAATCACCAAGAACCGATATATTTTCAGAACTCAAATCATAGTCCAATAGTTCATCCATTGCAGAAGGAGTTACTGGATCACTTTGGAAAATAATCTCTTCATGATCATCCCAAACCGTGATAAGAATCGGTGCAATTTGTCCGGGATATGT
Organism: bacterium; assembly: GCA_013202895.1. Lineage (GTDB taxonomy): Bacteria > Fidelibacterota > UBA8477 > UBA8477 > JABMPR01 > JABMPR01. Next base: position 5,440 of record JABMPR010000360.1, read on the forward strand.
AGCATTCCCACTACTTACCAAATACGAAAATGTTTGAAGTGCGGTTGGTAATCCAGCTTCATAGCGAGTCGCATAAGCGGATCCTTCTAAACGACCAGCTAACCAGGGGACAGAGCCATAATAGAAGGATTCCAAGCCCCCGTCACCTGTTGTAAATGTTACTTCCTGAGATTCGTTTACATCATCCCAATTCAACTGGACCGATCCTGGCTGCGCCTCCGCCGTCACATTGGCAGGGACAGGAAGTATAAGTTGTGAAATTTTGTATACACTTACATCATCAACATGCATGCCTGTTCCATTACCACCATCATCATTATCATCAACTCTGGTTCTCCACATAAGCTGGATATCTTTCCCTGCCATATCTGTCAGGTCAAGAGAGCCATTAAACTGCATACCATCCTGGTAGATTTCCCAGAAAGATGATCCTGGTCTCGGACTTGCCGGATCACTATAATCATAAAATAGATCTGCCCATAGAATGCCAGATGCAGTTAAACCCACAGCGTCACTGGCATCATTAAAAAATAGCGTATCGTCAGCTGCGGAAACCAGGATATTGTCAACAAAAAATCCCGTTAATGTAGCATCATCGGCGGTTGAGTAACTAGCATCCGAGCCAAATGCGAATCTGATAATTACTTCTTGACTGGCATAAGCATCAAGATTGAAACTAGCATTTGTCCAACCTCCGCTCTGGCCACCCCAACCAGGGATATCACAGCCGTCACCGTTAAATGACCAACCAAATCCACTTGTAGCCCCATATGCAGGAGTACCAACCAGCGATGTCCAGGTTGAACCACCATCGGCAGATATGCGTACATTTGACACATCCCAGCCATCAATGGTACAACCATCAATTGTTTGGGGAGCTGCATATTCTTCAAGAGCATATTTAAGATTAAAATTTAGAGCCGAAGCACCTGCTGGCAGGGTAATAGGATCAGTATCGAGGAACTGAAGCCAGGCATCATTGTAACCATTGATATCTTCTGATCCACACCACCATGAGACACCGCCTTCGTAGGCATTGAAATCGCTGGTGTGCCACGGGATCGAGGACAAGTCGGCAACTTTTACGAAATAGTAATCTTCTAATGTATTGTCCCCATCTCCATCACTATCGGGGAAATCGCAAAACAGGGCAAAATCAAAAGTCAGGTCTTCAATCTCTGTAACTTCAGGGAGGGAAATAACCGGACTCATTAATTCTGAGTTTGGCGCGCCTGCGGGATCATCATCTGCAACAAAACTATGGGTTGCGCTATAATAGTTTGTCTCCGTTAGACTCCACTGGCCGGTAGCAGTCCAGCCGCTGACATCACCCTCAAAATCGTCAAAATAGATGGGGATTGAGTCTCTTTCCTCACGCATGAGCATCTCGGTATCTGACTCTAAAGCAACGCTTCGATCAGCATTTAACTCAATACTGCTGTTTGACAAAATTGTCTGTGCTGGTTTATGTTTGAAATCTGCAGCCCATAGGCCAGATATCATCAAAAATCCTATAAGTAATAAACGTTTCATCCCACTCTCCTTGGCATATTTTAATAAAAACATATCCGTATTCCCTTAGCTAAAATCCAAAGCCCAATGATACTTGTTGAACCATCCCAATAATACCATAATTGGAGTAGGAATAGTCAAATAACAATTTTGTACCATATAGATTATATTTTAGACCCACACCCATTGAAAAGCGGCGCAGCGCATACTTGTCAGAACCATAATAACTATCCCAACTTCCGATATTTACCTCGTCGGTTTTTACCTGAAGCCCATCCGTGTAGGTTTCATTTTCATCTCGAACCCCATTACCATTTTGATCGTAATAGATTTCACCTAAATCGTACTCTTCATTATAAATGGTTGTTAAAACATCATATTGGATGTTCCATTCATATTTGAGCTTATATCCTCCCCTTACAAAAAAGATATCATTCCAACCATATTCAAATCCAACTGCCCCTCGAAGAACAGCATCAAAGGGATCATTGGCATCGACCAGAATACTCAATCGCTGTGCAGGGGTGGGAAACCAGGGACTCTTACCACCAATTACATCTGTTCTAATTCCAGCGCGAAATACGATAGGTAGAGGCCATTCTTCAGTTAGTAAACGTGACACTAATTGCGGATTGCCCTGGATATCATCATTTGGGTCAACGATTTGATCCAAATCGGGACCATCAAATCGGGCGCCAACGCCAAAATTTTGAATGGACATTCCCAATACCATGCCATAGATACCAAGATCAAAATTTGAACCCACATCGAAGGCGAAGGTGCTTGCAGTTTCACGGTATATGGTTTCGCGAATCATCTTGCCTGTAACTCCAACGGAAAGTCTATCTGTCAACATTCTTGTGAAGGCCAAGCCCAGAGCAAGCCCGGATACTTGAAAATTTTCACCTGTTCCATTGGGAAGTTCCAGAGTGGTTACCTCCATATCTCCAGAATTCATGTACTGAGCGATAATACCGATGGTATTCCCGCCTCCAACAGGCAGCGTCAACCCAAGATAGTTGCTTGAGATCCCAGCATACAGCTGAGTGCTGCTTACATAAAGATCTGGCCCGTCTGAAAAGGCAATGCCCGCAGGATTCCAGGCCATAGCTACGGCCCCGTGAGCCAATGCTGTATAGGCTCCACCAACTGCAGACCCACCAGCTCCGTATTCCAATTTTAAAAATTGACCTATGGTTGTGGCTACTTTGCTGAAGTCATCACCTGGCAGAACTGCGTTAAGTGAATCCTGTCTGGTATTCTGAGAAAATAAAAGTGATGGCACTATCAGCAGCACAAGAACAAACTTTATCAAGAGAAACTGAGCGTAATTGGTCGTTTTATTATTCATCATACGCTCCTATCGAATCACGGCAAATTTGCCGGT
>JABMPR010000361.1 GCA_013202895.1 bacterium
ATGTTATATGTATCATGGAATATCCCACCCCACGTTTCAACGTGGGGGTGCCCCAACCCAAAGCGTGGTATCCAATTATCCCTCCGGGCTCTCAATCACCACACGTTTTAACGCGGGGGTATGCATATCAGTATTTTTATGTTATTATCCATGCAATGAAAACTCGACCTACAGAACCCCTATGCTGAAAAAATCCTCCCCAAAACCTGAACAAGCGGAATCTGGCTACCCAAATATGGAATTCCACCTGCGTGACGCCATCCGGACCCAACACGATCTAAATCTTCCTCTGTTCGCCCTGGAAAATGGCAAATTCAAAATCGATTTCCACGAATTACAGACATTGATTCATACTCTAAACGAAAAGGATCAAAGCCAGGGGCTAAAATCCGGTGAGCTAAACGGGGTCGGTCTGCTGTCGCTACTCTCACACAAGCTTATCCGGCTTTATCGGAATCAGGTAAATCCGGGCTATATCCAGGATCTAACAAGCTTCCTTTCCCAAAAATTCAGCCCAGCAATCCTTGAAGAAATATTGACAAACTATCTCACTGCACTCCCTACGGACAGCTTCAAATCATCTCGGACCGAAATTAAAGAATATCACAAGAGCGAGAGCCATTCCGTTTCCAATACAGAAATTTTGGTGGAAGAGTTATTGGTCCATATCCTGGCTCTCAACAACCCGGCATTTGAAAAATATAATCTTGTCTTTAAAGAGGAATTCCACCCCGAGCTAAAGACACCAGATACACTGTTAGAGGCCATACAATCCTGGTCCACAACATCAACAGGATTTGGGTCAAAACAGCAAAATATCCTTGATCTGCTACTAGAACCCATGCTGGCGGCACCCGATTCAATTGAGGGCCAGCTGGAGTATATCCGTTCCAACTGGACTAGCTATCTGGGATCCCATTTACTTGACCTCCTCAGGGGCTTGGATCAATTGGAAGAAGAGAGTCGCTTTCGCGGTGCCGGACCTGGTGAAAGCCAGGTGCCCAGCTATTCTGGTGATCTTTTAGATGGGGAATTCTACAGCGATGACAGCGAATGGATGCCCCGTGTGGTCATGATCGCTCGCAATACTCTGGTCTGGTTGGATCAATTATCAAAAAAATACCAGCGTGAAATAAAAACCCTCAACGATATACCTGACGAGGAACTGGATCTTTTAGCCCAACAGGGTTTTACTGTCCTGTGGCTCATTGGTTTGTGGAATCGCAGCGATATCTCAAAAAAGATCAAACACTGGTGCGGAAATCCCGACGCCGAGTCCTCAGCCTATTCACTCAAGGAATACCGGATTGATGACACAATTGGCGGACCTGATGCCCTGGCAAATCTGAAGCATCGAGCCTGGGAGCGGGGAATCCGGCTGGCCAGCGATATGGTACCCAATCATACCGGTCTGGATGCCAATTGGCTAAAAGAGCATCCCGACTGGTATGTGCACACGGATGATCCACCATTTCCAGCCTATAAATTTGAGGGTGGAAACCTATCCGATGATCCTGAGATCAGTATTCAATTGGAAGATCATTATTATGATCGCAGCGATGCAGCTGTGGTATTTAAACAGCATGACCAGCGCGATGGAAAAACAAGTTATATCTATCACGGGAATGATGGTACATCAATGCCCTGGAATGATACCGCCCAACTCAATTATTTGAATCCAGAACTCCGCGAAGCTATCATCCAGACCATTCTTGATGTCGCCCGGCAGTTCAAAGTAATTCGTTTTGATGCCGCTATGACCCTGGCAAAACGCCATATTCAGAGACTCTGGTTTCCAGAACCGGGATCAGGAGGTGATATTCCTTCCAGATCTAATTTCAGTATGGATGGTGCTGATTTTAATGCTGCCATCCCTGCAGAATTCTGGCGAGAAGTGGTTGACCGGGTGGCCAGAGAAGTGCCTGATACACTGCTTCTGGCAGAAGCTTTCTGGATGATGGAAGGCTATTTCGTACGCACCTTGGGAATGCACCGGGTATATAACAGCGCCTTTATGAACATGTTGAAGATGGAAGAGAATTCCAAATTTTTTGAAATGATTGCTACGACCCTGGCATTTGATCCACGAATTCTTCAACGCTTTGTAAACTTCTTAAGCAACCCTGATGAGGACACTGCCATAGCTCAATTCGGAAAAGGTGATAAATATTTTGGTGCCACTGTTCTCATGGTTACGCTTCCTGGTTTACCCATGTTCGCCCATGCCCAGATTGAAGGATTTGAAGAGAAATATGGTATGGAGTATCGTCGAGCCTATTGGGCTGAAAGCCCTGATCAGGAGCTTATAAAACGCCATAAGCAGCTGATTTTTCCCTTGATGAAAAAGCGTTACTTGTTTGCCGGAGCTGGTGATTTTCGGCTATTCCCTATGACGAATCAAGAGGGACACAAGCTCGAGAGTGTTTTTGCCTATACCAACCGCAGTGGATCAGAACGAGCCCTGGTTTTGGTAAACAATGCCTATGAAAGTTACTCCGGCTGGATAAAAACAGCTGTTCCGGTTAATAAACAGCCCGCAGCCGATGAAGCCCAACTTGAATCACAAGATCTTGTCTATGCCCTGGCCTTTGATGTTGAGGACAGCTTTTATGTCATTTTTCAGGAGCAGACCTCCAGGTTGTGGTATATTCGCTCTATTGTTGAGATCAGGGAACGGGGACTGTATCTTGAATTATCAGGATATGAATCCCAGGTATATTTAAATTTTCAATTGGTAAGTGATACTGAGATTTACCCCTGGACACCCATATATGAGCAGCTCTCTGGAAGTGGGATCGTTGATTTTGAACCCATGTTTCGGTCAATTGAGTTGGAACCCATTCACCAATTATTCAGCAATTTTATCAGGTTCATCGGTCAGGCAGACGTTTTGCCTCCCAAGGCCGAGCTTTTTGTCAAATTTGCACCCCTGTTCGAATCGATTCTGGAGATGGAGAACATCTCCCTTGATTTTGAAGATATCCAAAAGATAGCAGATAATTTCGATGCGGAGCTACGTCTGGCGGAAGCCCAATATAAGCGCTTGCACAGAATGGATGGGGATAAGAGTCTGCTCCAGATCACATCAATTATTATCATTGCCCGTCTCATAAGGTCAGCCAATCCGGAGCAAACAAATAGCCTGATTGAGACCTGTGAGTTCCATAATTGTATAGATAGTCTATTTACAGGCGAGCAGGTTGAAAATTTACCTGGTTTGATTGGTGTGCTTGAGTTCGCTGATGGGATTCGGCCAGAACCAGGTCAGAGTGCTTCCGAATTCATCACAAAATTTTTTACAGAGATTTTTTCAGTAGCAGAGGTCCAGAGTTATTTTATGATCAGTGATGCCGACACTTTGCATCGCTTCAACCGGGAACGCATGGAATCCTTTCTCAAATATTTTGAGAGGCTGTTTTTTGCAGAAAAGAAAGATAAGACGATTCAAATGATCCGGGATGCCGTCATGAATTCCGAGTATCAGGTTGTCAAATTCCTGGAGCAGCTCAACAAATAGATTGATCCAGCTCACTCTCAATCACCCCGCGTTTCAACGCAGGGGGTGCTAATCGGATAATAAACAGAGTAATTTTTATTCAAGCTTGTAACAGCGATTCCATTCAAACCATACTTTGAACTCATATATCCAGCGTTAATATGCGGTGATGAATAGCTTAATGACATATAGGCTTTGGTAACTGTGGGAGATTATGAAATCGATTGAATCATACAAACTGAGTCATCTCCAGGAATTAGAGTCCGAAAGCATTCACATCATGCGTGAGGTAGCTTCGGAGTTCGAAAACCCGGTGATGATGTATTCCATCGGGAAAGATTCGTCTGTGATGGTAAAACTGGCTCAGAAAGCCTTTGCACCAGGGAAAATACCATTCCCTATGCTGCATGTGGATTCCAATTGGAAATTCAAAGAGATGCTAGCATTTCGTGATTCATTCTGCCAGGAGAATAATATCAATCTGATTGTTCATAAGAACGAGGAGGGGATGAAACAGGGGGTTGGCCCGTTCACCCACGGTAGTAAAATGCACACTGATATTATGAAAACCCAGGCACTGCTTCAGGCTCTGGAGAAACATCAATTTGATGCTGCATTTGGAGGCGCTCGTCGGGATGAGGAAAAATCTAGAGCCAAAGAAAGGGTCTTCTCTTTCCGTGATCGTTTTCACCAATGGGATCCTAAAAGGCAACGGCCTGAACTGTGGAATCTGTATAATACAGAAGTTCATAAGGGAGAAAGCATTCGAGTCTTTCCCATCTCAAATTGGACAGAGCTGGATGTCTGGCAATACATACGCAAAGAAAACATTCCAATTGTTCCGCTGTATTTTGCTAAAGCGAGAGAAGTAGTCAATCTTGATGGCCAATACATTTTAGTTGATGACGATCGTATGCCTCCAGAATTAAGTGTCCGTAAGGAAATTAGATCCGTTCGGTTCAGAACTCTGGGTTGTTATCCTCTGACAGGAGCCATCGAATCTGAGGCTGACACCATCGAAAAAATCATCGCCGAAACAATGATCGAAACTCAATCTGAACGCACTACCCGCGTCATCGACCATGATCAGGAGGGATCTATGGAGCAAAAGAAACGCGAAGGTTACTTTTGATAGATGATGCAACCCAACAGCCAAATCTCCAAGCGCTTGGAATTGACCAATTCCTCGCCCAGGACGAAAAAAAGGACCTTCTCCGTCTTTTGACCGCTGGCTCTGTGGATGATGGAAAATCCACTCTCATCGGTAGACTACTCCACGATTCTAAGAAGCTTTATGATGATCAGTTGGCAGCTTTGGAGCGAGATTCAAAACGAGTAGGGAATGCAGGCGAAGATATTGATTATGCCCTATTGCTGGATGGTTTAAAAGCTGAGCGAGAGCAAGGGATTACCATAGATGTGGCTTATCGCTATTTTTCCACATCAAAACGAAAATTTATCATTGCAGATACACCTGGACACGAACAATACACCCGCAATATGGTCACCGGAGCATCGACCGCTCACTTGGCAATCATTCTCATTGATGCTCGTAAAGGAGTGATTACTCAGACAAAGCGTCATTCATTTTTGATTTCATTATTGGGTATCAAACATGTCATCGTGGCAGTCAACAAAATGGATCTGATGGGCTATGGACAGGAAGTATTTGAGCAAATCAGGGCTGATTTCCTTGATTTTACCACAAGATTAGATATACCGGATATCCAGTTTATCCCACTTTCAGCTTTGAAAGGCGATAATATTGTTGACCCAGGTGAAAATATGCCCTGGTACAAGGGACTCAGTATTCTAAACATATTGGAGACGATTCCAATATCCGCTGATCGCAATTTTGTGGATTTTCGCTTTCCAGTCCAATATATATCGCGTCCCAATCTTGATTTCCGAGGCTATGCTGGACGTCTGGCTTCAGGTGTAATTCGAACGGGTGAAGAGGTTGTTGCCCTGCCATCTGGTAAAACCAGTCGCATCAAAAGCATCGAGTCCATGGGGGAATCGGTAGATTATGCTTTTCCGCCCCAGAGTATTATGATTTCACTGGTTGATGAAATAGATATTAGTCGTGGGGATATGCTGGTACGAAAAAATAATCAGCCTCATGTAGAACGTCATTTTGAAGCTATGCTGGTCTGGATGGATGAGGAGGAGTTGGACATTGACAAACAATTTATCCTCAAACACACGACTCAGAAGGTAAAGGCCAGGATAGATTCTATCCGATATGAGATTGATGTAAATACTATTCAAAGATCAGAGACTGCAGCTCTAAAATTGAATGAAATTGGGCGCGTAGTCTTGACAACATCTCGACCACTTCTATTTGATAGTTATCGCAAGAACAAACAGACCGGGAGTTTTATCCTGATAGACTCGCTGTCCCACAATACTTGTGCCGTAGGGATGATCATTAATCGGGTCTCTCGTGAAAGTCTGCCATCAAAATTAACATTTTCGGCTAGCCAGGTAATTGACCGGAGCCTTGTGAACACAATGGAGAGGGAAAAGGTGCTCGGGCAGAAGGCGATGACGTATTGGATTACCGGTCTCCACGCATCTGGTAAAAATGATATCGCCTACAAGCTTGAGCGTTTCCTTTTTGACCAGGGTAAAACTGTCATTGTGTTGGATGGAGGCAAGCTTCGATCTGGGCTCAATCGTGAACTGGGATTTGATAAAGCTGATAGGGACGAGAATTTGCGTCGTGTAGCTGAAATGGCCAAACTGCTAAATGATCAAGGCTTGATCGTGATTGCTGTCTTTATTTCTCCTGATAAGGAAACCCGGGAACAAGTCAAGGAAATCATTGGCCGGGGGACTTACAAAGAGATTTTTGTAGATACCGATATACAGACATGTCGTGAACGCGATAATAAAGAGCTATATAGAATGGCAGATGAAGGTGTGCTACGTCATTTTCCAGGTGTCCATATCAACTACGAGGTAGGTACAGCTGATATTGTAATCAAGTCTTTGGCTGAAATAAATCTTGCCGATCTGATTTGATATTTTTTGAAAGCGTACGCTGAAATAATGGGTTTTTATCATTTAATAAATATTTCCTTGATTCACTTGCCATGAATTAGCTTGCTTGTGAGATAATTAAAGGGCTCATGAATTGAATTCGAAAAAATATAAAATCATTCTAGTAGCTGGTGCTCGCCCAAATTTTATGAAGATCGCCCCACTCATGCACGCCCTGAAAGATCATTCCACAATTGAAGCCCTACTTGTACATACCGGGCAGCATTATGATGAAAAGATGTCTCACTCTTTTTTCGAACAGCTCCACATTTCCAAACCGCATATAAATCTTGAAGTCGGATCGGCAAGCCATGCCGTACAGACCGCTCGGATTATGGAAGGTTTTGAAACGGTTTGCCTGGAGCAAAAACCAGATCTGGTGCTGGTGGTTGGTGATGTGAATTCTACAGCAGCCTGCAGTCTGGTTGCCTCAAAACTACATATCGGGGTTGCCCATTATGAAGCCGGACTGCGGAGCAGAGATCGTGAGATGCCGGAAGAAATTAACCGACTTGTAACTGATGCCATCACTGATCTGTATATTACC
>JABMPR010000035.1 GCA_013202895.1 bacterium
AAATAAGCCAATGAATGCCCAGTCAAGGGGAATCACCGGCTCTACACTTTTTAGCACAAGCGTTACCATATTCCCCACTCCGATACCTGCAATGACACCAATGACACCGCCAAAAAGCGAGAGAAATACAGCTTCCAATAAAAACTGGAATAGAATGTTGTTACGAGTCGCTCCAATTGCCTTACGTACACCGATTTCTTTGATGCGTTCGCTAACCGAAACTAACATGATGTTCATGATGCCTATTCCTGCAACAACCAGGGCAATGACGCTGACAGCACCAGCAAACAATTTGATCCCAGCCGTAAATGCTCCGAAGGTATCAATAAGCGCATCGTTTGATGTAACTTCGAAATCATTTTCTTCCTCTGGACCTAGCCCCCGGACGATTCGCATTTGATCAATCACTTCTTCCTTGACTGTATCAAAGCTCTCAGCATCCGGTGCTTTGATGGAAATACCCAGGGATGTCCATCTTCGACTGAAATACTGGAGATAGGTTGTAATGGGAATGAGCACAAAATTATCCTGGCTCTGACCAAACATTTCACCCTTTTGTTGCATAACACCGATGACATCAAAACCGATACCATTAATAGTGATGCTCTGTTCAACAGGATCCTGATAAGGAAACAATTTTTCAATCACATCTGTTCCCAGAATAGCAACCCTGCGATTGTATTGAATATCTTCTGGTATAAAGTTACGACCATAATCGAGGGTGATATTCATTGCTTGCAATCCCCACTCATCTAAGCCGTTCACCTCAACGTTGGGATTGGTTTTTTCCTTTTTATAACGGATGGTCTTACCGCCCGTACCGTCAATTGCACTGACAAAATTAGCCCCGATCATGCGTTCTCTCAATTCAAGGGCAATATCATAGGTGATATTCGGCCGCTTCCAGTATTTTCGCCTGCTGTTATGGTCCCCCATTTGAATGACTGGGGATTTTTGGACATAGATTACATCTGATCCAAACACATTTAAACCAGAATTGATTGAGGATTCCAGAGTGCGAATTGCTGTCATGACAGCAATAATAGCAAAGACGCCGATCACTATACCCAAAAGAGTAAGAATTGAGCGCAGCAGATTATCCCTGATGGCTTCCAATGCCATAAAAAAAGCATCGTTTAGAGTTTTTATGGTTGTTCTTATATACATCTTACTTCTTCTCGTCATCCCCAATGGAGTTGAGATGGTCATCCCCAATGGAATCGAGATGGTCATCCCCAATGGAATCGAGATGGTCATCTCCAATGGAGTTGAGATGGTCATCCCCAATGGAGTTGAGATGGTCATCCCCAATGGAATCGAGATGGTCATCCCGAGCGGAGTCGAGGGATAAGTAACCATGATGACTTTCATTCTGACATTCAGCCAAAAGATGTAGCGCTTGCCAATCATCATTTATCAAGGATAATTTCTTTTTCCTTCCCCATCTTTTAATCTGCCTCTCAAGCATTATGGCATCTTGAATATCAATCATGTCAGTGTTCCACATTAATTGAACAGGACGCCTCATGTGAGTGTACCCAAGGAATCGTCCCTCTTGGTGATCCGCCAACCTGAACTCAAGATTGCTTGTGACTCCAGTGTAAAGAGATTTATCATTACATTTAAGAATATAGACTTGGGCGAGCTTCATAAATCCTTATTCCCTCGCACTTCGACTCCGCTCAGCGTGACGCTCGGGAAGTACCTCATAAATCCTTCTGGATACCCTAAACCACACCACATACATTGATTGAGAAATTTATGCTCTAAGTGTTGTACCATAGATGGGACAGGATCTTGAACTTGCTTCATATATTCTTATTCCTTCAACTTCCACTGCCGCTTGCGAAGTGCCGCTCGGATTGATAAAGGTTATGCTTAATCATTCATATCTCAACGCTTCGATAGGATCCAGCTTGGCACCTTTTCTGGCTGGAGCCAGACCAGCGAATAAACCGACAGCGGCACTCAATGCTATTGCCATAAATGCTACACCAAATGACATATTGGCTTCGAATACAAATTTGCTGATGGCAAAACTCGCTATTGTAGAAATAATGAGACCAACCAGGCCACCTGCTGCTGTGATCACCACCGCTTCTATCAGGAATTGTCCCTGTATTTGAGATCGGGTGGCCCCCAGAGCTTTTCTGACGCCGATCTCTCTGGTTCGCTCC
>JABMPR010000362.1 GCA_013202895.1 bacterium
AATGCAGATAGGTGGGTATAGATATTGGTTTGCTCAGGATCGAGGAGCATCTCTACAGCACCACCCCAGTTGCCAAAGTTATCATGGCCACCACGGATCACAATCAAGTCTCCAGCACCCGGATCGTAATTCCCATTCAGGAGCTGAACGGTCATGTCAACCTGGATAAAAACTTCCACATTAACGGCTACAACAGGTTCCTGATCACTGTACCATACAGTGGGAATAACATTTGCACCGTCTACAACGTCCCACATCCTGTTCGCTGGAAGATTCTCTGAAGTATCCCAGTTACCGTTGATGCGGTATTTATATTCCATGGCTCCTGTGGCAACTTCAAATGTACCTTCGTAGATTCCGTCAGCATTATCATCAGTGAGGACATCGCCACCACCCCAATCGTTGAGGGTACCAGCAACATCAAGAAAGTCAGTGCCGGGGATAAAGAATCCAAGCTCGGTCTGGAAGCTCATATCCACTGAAAATGTAACCATTCCCATGGGTGCATATGGATGGTCTCCAAGATTGCCCCAGAAATCCTGATCCATTACAATCCATTCAGAATTGTCTGCATCGGTACCTGCAGAAGTGGCCCAGTCAGTATGACCAATCATGACATCGGCTTTTCGGATCAGAGTATGATCTTTTGTCGCTTCGGTTACCCCTGCAACATCCCATCCATCACCTGGGTCACCATTCCAATCGCCAATCCAGTCAATAACAGTAAAATCAGCCTCAGTTCCCTGGACCAAGGCAAATCCGTCATCACCATTACTTAAGAAATTGAAAGTAAAATCAGCTTCAGCAAGCATGGCTGCATCCGCACTACCATGAGCGATGACATACACATCTCCAGGTGCGACCGATGCGCCTTCTGGAAAAGTGTTCCAATACTCATACTCACCAACTACCGTTGGATCATTTGAAACATTGGGAAAAGCAAAAGCTGTTAAATCCACAGCTTCATCACTCCCGTTATAGATCTCGAGCGCTTTATTGTAGGAGCTACCCTCAATGTATTCTGAGAAGAATACAGCGGGAACATCGTCATTGTAAACCAGGTTATCAATGGTAACCGTTTTTGCCTCAGCACCACCGGCACCATACAGTCTGATGTACCCATCGGTGGCAATGTCGGCTATACCGGAGACGGTATAGCTGATAAAATCGGGCGATTCACTTGCCAGAGCGACTTCTGGTTCTACTGTTCCCAAACCTTCTACCTTTAGATAGAGGGTCTGACCAGTAAAATTCTCATTTTTTACATCGACAGTCAGGGAAAAATGAGCACCCAATGTCGCTGCTACAGGTCGCTTGATTAAAAAATCCCAACCAGCATCTGTAAATATTATTCCACCAGTTCCATCAACCCCGGCAGTAGCATCCCACGCTACGGCTGTCCAGACATTGGTTTCTCCATGTACGCCCCAGTTGGCGACGTCTCCGTCGTCCTCAAAAGCGAGATTTAGATCGTTCTGAGCCCAGACCAGGGTAAAAGCCATACTCAACACGATCAGCGTTGTAAATAAGCGTTTCACACTTACCTCCTTTGGTTTGTTATTGCATATAAATTTAAACTCTAGAAGTCTAAAGCGAGACTAAAATTCTGAATATCTTTGAGCCTTCCAAAATATTCAAAACCCCAGTCAAAGCGGACCTTCATTCCCCGCATGGGTATATGAAGTCCCAGTCCCAGAGTCAATCCTTCTTCTGTATCTTCCAGAAAAAGAGCCTTTTGACCCGCTCGCACATAGAATTTCTGCATGAGTTCATATTCAAGTCCAACATTAACACTTTCATAATTGTTATTCGGATGCAGGGCATCAGCGGCAAATATCAGACTCATGATTTCAGTGCGCATTACATCCATATTGATACCCGCCCGAAACAGTAGCGGTAAATTATAATACTCAGTTTCCAAAGTAGAAACGATCTTTCCATTATTTCCGTACAGCTCTGGAGCAATGTCATAATAATGATCCAGATCCGAGCCGCTCATACGCATTGGCAGACCAAAATTGGATATACTCATGCCAAGGGTCAACCCTCGAAAATCAGTTTTATAGAGAGTTCCCACGTCCAGGGCCAGTGAAAGTGCCTGCTCATGCCAGATCTGTTGGCTTATAAATTTGGCCGTACCGCCAATAGAAAATCTATCGGTCATACTTTTGGCTAAAGTAATTCCAATAGCCATGTCTATGGCCCCAAAGGTCAGGCCCGTGCCGTCAGGATCCTGAATGGTTGTGTGGATCAAATCGCCATAATCAAGTACAGTGGCGGATAGCCCTATGGTTCCAGCACCACCCATGTGAAATACAGCAGCAGCATATTCAAAGCTGGTACCGGCCAACCATTTGCTATGTACAAAAAGAACTTCATTTCCACGAACTTGCGTTGCAGCGCCCGGATTCCAGAAAAGTGCAGTTGCATCGTTAGCTGTAGCAACATGGGCACCTCCCATTCCAACGGAACGACCACCCACTTCAATACTCAGAAAATAGGCTGCTGTGGTCCCAACCATGGATTGAGCCTTACTGATCCCCGGCAGAATAATTAGGGTAGTCAGCAGAATGTTTAATAAATGTCTCATACTTCCCTCCTTCCCTACTTAATGATAGCCAGTTTACCAATAGCTTCACCGGCATCGCCAGCTTCGATATGGTAGATGTAAATTCCGTAAGCAATATCCAGACCCTCTTTTGTTCGAGGTCCCAGGATACGGACCCATCAAAGATGTTCCCTTCATGGACCAGTGTCTTAATATGATCTCCCCGAATAGTGTACAGGTTTATCTCACACTCTGCAGGCAGGTGGATGAAATCTATGCGTCGTTCTCCTCTTCCAGAGGCAAATCGGTTTACCCCCTCCCAACTGGCGGCTGCCAGGTATGGGTTGGGAACGACTCGGACTTTATCCTGCCAATCAACATTGGCTAATGATCCTACACTGGCAGCGTTGGTTGAATAGCTGAATACGTCTGCAGCTGAGAATGGTTTTGTAGTATAAGCCCACAATGTGTCCCCTGCGCCCGGGCTGCCCTGGATCGAAAGGATTGTATCAGTAGCTGTTGTATCCGTGGCCGGGACGATGACATCGTCAAAAGCCAGTTTGATACCCCAGGTAATAAAGCTGTCACTCTCGGCCGTCTGGTGGGCGATATAGATAAGAAAATCTCGTGGAGAACCTGTCACCGCCTTGTACCCTACTAAAGGCATCATCTCATCCAGGGTCATATCTCTCACCCGAAAATTGATGGGTGATTCGAAGAGCCGATTAAATCCGGCAAAATATTTCACCGAAGTATCAACATCCTCATTATAAAAGACAACCTCATAATCATGCGGAATTTTCCGCTTCTTGGCATTATAAGAGACGTTGATATCCATAGTAATTTCTGGTGTTTCTTCCTCTGGACGGTTCATACCACTGCGATCCAGATCAGCATCAATCCGCCAGACATTATTAAAAATATACCTGGCACCGTCTACTACTTTGCTTTCTGGACGGATATCCGGTTTGATAAAACCATGATTATCCCTGACATATTGATAATTTGAATTACCTGCATAAAAATTGGAACTATTACTCACTATGGTGTCAATCCTCGTTCCTGATTGACGAGATACAGAGTAAGCAGTGGTCAGGGCCTGCATCTCATCCGCATCATTCATGTCCAGATTAGGTTCACCGGGATCCGGTTTTCCATTCCCCTCTGTTCCATCAGCATCAGGACCAGGATAATATCCCATCAATACGTAGCGACTGCCAAATTTGCGGACAACAGGGTCGTCAATATTCTGAGCCCACAATCCATCAGAGCCTGTATCATCAATGATAGTATCACCCTCAGCAATATCCATGGTGCCACTGGTATCAATATCCAGGAATGCTACCCAGTCCTCATCATTGTCAACACCGTCATTACTCATATCAGTGAAATACAGTTCATAGCTTGCAGCATCTTTTACAGCCTGATTATCCAGAAAATCCAGCTCCACGGTTCCAGTACCCCCGCCGTAACCATGCTCAATACCACTGGAATTGGGTTCTTCAAATCCCACGACGCGTGCATTTGGTGTGGCCGCCACAGTATTGGCGTCAAAAGTGATCCGATTGTTCAACTCCAGAATGGTCTTGGAACATTCTGCAGGATAGATATTTCGTTCTAAATCTCCAGTATCATAGGAAACCACGGCATAAAAATACCTTTGTCCATTGACCACTGTACTATCTGTCCATGAATGTCTCAATCCGCTGTTATCACCCAGATAGAATGCGGCGCCATTTACCCGGTCCAGATCACCGGCAAAAAATCCCTCAATTTCATTAACAAGATCAAATTGATCCAGGGATTCGTAAAATATGCTATTCCCAAAACCGTCAGTAATATTATTTATCTCATTAAAACCGAAATCTGTGGCGCGGTAAATCTTATAGCCTTCAAAGTCGTATCCCAACACCGGGTCATATGAAAATTCAGCTACATCATCCCAATATAATGTCACCCTTCCATCTGCAGGAACAGCCCTCACCGTAGGCTTTTCAGGGGGTTTGGCAAAATTATAATTATTATCATAAATCTGTTGAATGGTGATTTTGTTGTTCAGAATATCTTCAAAATCTTCACCAAATACCAGTCCTACCGAAAATCGTTCAGTCTGTCTGGCCATCAGAGGGAAGAATCCCGCCCCATAGATAAAGTCACCATCAACGGGATTTGTTTCAATATCGTTGGCAACATCAATACTGGGGGTCAATTTGGACCAAAGTTGGGTATCATTGGACATGCGAATCTTGCCGGGCGGGGTAAAATAGGTAAAGCTGGTCAGACCAATCTGATCCGATTCATCAATATCTGTTTTATCGATGTGGGGCTCGCCCGTTAAACCAGTGTCGGTGATTGTACCATCTGGATTCTGAACATATCCTGATGTGGGGACACCATCACCCTCACTCAGATCACTGGTTCCAGGGACTCCGTCCATTCCAACATCATCGGAAATCGGATCCCAGTCTCCATCGTTATCGATACCATCATCCCGTGCCTCATCCAGCATGGCGTCAGTAATAGTGAGGCTGATCCGGTAATCCCAGTACTGCAAGGGGGGTAATGGCTCCAGGGGTGCCTGCCGATTTATGCGGTTGGCATAGTGATTCAATGTGTCTTCATCGATCAGACCATTGAAATTGTCATCCAATAAATTTCTTACATCCTCAACCAATACCGTCTCACCAGCAATAATCTGGACAATTCGTCCCTGGGAGAAAATCTCAGTTGTATCATCCTCTATGGTTACTAAACTTCTCTCATAACTTTGATCGTCAATCACAACGAGTTGATCACCAATACCATATGTTATGGGTTCAAATACCTCAGGTGTAAGATAAGGCGCTTCCCCAGCCCCATCGTTATCGGCATCATTATCAATACCATCAAAAGGGTTACCTGGAGATTCCAGAAAAGCGTAGCCGGCATAGCCAACGGGTCCATCAAAACACGGGCTGTATGCGGGAGGACTATCAAAAGAATAGGTTATATCGTTTTCAGCATCAAAGTAGGCCAGATCATCATTTGAGTCACTGCAGCGACCCCCTGCCAGGGTGCCCACCATCATGCCAAAGGCGGCCTTTATATAATTTGTGGTACCCTGGTTGGTCACATCATATAGCCAAAAAATGGCATCTTCAGCAAGAAAATGAGACCATTGTAATCCCCGAACGGCAACCGATAGACCCATACCAAAGCGCAACTCATTCACAGAGTCAGCTTTGAAAGCTATTCCAGAAGCCGGATCCCCGAGCTCGAGATAGTTAAACTCTCTATCATTGTTATCATCCATGACAAAATAGGATTCCTGATCGGCATTTTTAACATCCTTACCGAAGTAGCCATTCCATGATCCAGCCCAACCAGGGTCATCAATATCATTTAACTTGTCAGGCCAATAAATGGGCCAGGAGTCCGGTAATCCATTGTCATCCTCAGAGTTTGGGTATCCATCAGCACCATCGTTGTCCAGATCTGTGGATAATGCAACCAGATCAGTATCGGGATTTGCATAACCTGGCACCGGTTCGAATGTCCATGAATTATCTCCCACAATGGGACCATCTGTCCATCCCCTGGGGCCATCACTGGTTCCCACGGATTGAAAGGTTCTATAAACCTTTGCAACAATGGGATAATCCACTCCATCGACACTTAGGGGCGGATCTAAAATTTCCATTATCTCAAACTTGACAAATTGACCACCGTCTGGATCAACCAGAATATCCATTGTTGCCGGATTCATATAAGTGAGGGTGTCTATCCAGGTTTTTTCGGCTTCAATCCCTAAAAGTGGACTCACATCCCCGATATACATGTTGCCAGAACCAATAGGCCATTCGCCTTCAGGGTCA
>JABMPR010000003.1 GCA_013202895.1 bacterium
GAAAAAGTGGGTACCACCCGCCAAACCATTCTCTCAATTGAAAAAGGTCGCTACACCCCATCCGTGGGCCTGGCCTTGCGTATCTCTCAGATCCTGGGAGCAGCGGTAGAAGAACTATTTAAATTGAAGGAGGACTGGAATGATAGCTAGATTATTTGCCCACTTAGACTGGCATCCAGCACATGCCACCCTGGTGGCAGGCGTACTGGTCCTTGGAGGTTTCTTTCTCACAGAAGTCAACTGGGGATTTCTCTCAATAGCAGCATTAGGAACATTTGGACCTGGGATACTTAGAGAGTTTGGTTTTCTAAACGATCAGGATGAATTTCAGCGTCGAGCCGCCCGACGAGCAGGCTATCATGCGTTTCTTACCGCGGGGCTATTCACCTTCTTGCTTGTGTCTTACATTCGTTCAGGTGAACGAAATATGGGAGAACCGGAAGCCATAGTAACACTTATCCTGGCAGTTCTCTGGTTTACCTGGTTTCTCAGTTCCCTGCTCTCCTACTGGGGTCCACAAAAAACGGTTTCTAGAATTCTCACCACCTTTGGAGCTGTCTGGTTGGTATTTGTACTTATTAGCCATATTCTAAGCCCCATAGAGTTAATCATGGAATCTCTAGTTGTGATTCCCTTTTTCCTTCTGGCATATATTTCACGACGCTGGCCGAAAATTGCAGGCATCTGCCTGATTGCAGCAGCTTGTTTTTTCTTCTACTTGTTTGGCCTCTATGAAATATTCGGAGAGAACCCTCTCGATAGAGGACGAGGATTTGTGATTGTCATGTTTGAAGGGCCTCTATTGGTGAGTGGTATTATTTTGCTGCGATCGGGATCAAATGCAGACGATAATGAGGAAGAAGAAACCGAGATGCAATCACAAGATTCATAAATACCAAAAGCATAAAGGAGATATATGAAATTATTAAAACTATTCCAGTGTTTCCTGGTTCTAGGTTTGATGTCTACAACCGGGGCTCAAAAATCAGATACAGGAATAGATCGATATCTTGGCAGCTGGAATGGGGAAGGTCGCTTTTACAATGTGAAGTTGAGCGCTGAAGTAGGGAAGCTTAGCTTTCAGCTTGAGATTAAGCCTGATTTTAGCATCACTGGTCAGGTGGGGAATGCCACATTGCGAGACGCAAAGTTATCGGTTGATGAACATAACGGTGGCTATATGATTAAAGGGCAATTAGAAGGAAAAATTTTTACGGGGAGTGATTTTCACAAAAAAAATGTGATCTTCCTCATGCATATACCTGAGGGAGATGAGATTAATGGGGACTTTCATTTGAAAAGTAATTTTATCTTTGATTTTTCCATGCGCCCCGGTGAATTCACTTTAATACGCAAGCCATAACTAATTTTAAATTTGAGAGATAATTAAAAGGGGATTTATTATGAAAAGACTAAGTAAACTAACTCCAAGTGTATTATGCATACTCTTCCTTATTATGAGTTGTGCAACCTTTAGATCAGATATTGAAGGAAGTAGTGGTCTGGAAGCAAAAAAAACACTGGGGGCTGACCCTGTGGATGTACTATTTGTATCAAAGCATCTGGAACAGACACGTGGTTTAGATGCCATCCCAAAACTTCAAAACCAGTATCAGATTCTACGCGGATTTGATGACATTCTTCTGGATGCAAGCAATGAACTTTCAAATTTGAATCGATTCGCTGCATTTACTGAGTTCTCATCTGATATGTCTGATCCAAAGCGTCTGGCACTTAAAGATTCATTGATGGAAAATTATGAGCTCAGGGTTGTCATGGAATTCCGAAAGGAAAAATCCTTTAGCAATTATTTTCTGGGCACAATAGGATCCGTATTCACCCTGACAATTTTGCCTATTCCATATACCCAAGAATATTTTCTAAATGTCGAAGTCTACGACAATCAAGGTCGATTGACGAAAACTTATGCCAGAAGCGCCTCAACCACTAAGTGGGTAGAAGCCCTTTTGTTGCCTGTTTACCCATTCCATACTGAGAAAAAGAAAACTGAAGAGATTTATGTTTCGTTTTTGCACGATGTTTTCAGGCAGATTGATGCGGACCAGGTCCTGAAAGTAGAGCCTTAAGCGTTATAATCTGTTAACCTTAAAGCTGACTTAGCAATTGTATTGCAGGCTGATAATCCGGAACAGCTTTGATCAAGGCCTGTTGCACTTTCCGGGTTTACTGAATTTCACTGAGATCAAGTAGAAAGTGCCCGAAGATGTAGTAAACATGGGTTGATTGTTTGATAGCCAATTCCTGAGCACCTATATCCATTTTCTGAAATCCTTATTAGATACTTAAACTCAAAGTTTATATCTTTTTACCCATGTTACTTGATCCTGGCTGTGTGCTAAAGTTTAATTTCAGTTTTATGGAATCTCTGCAGACCTTTTAATTTTCAGGTATAACTATTGTTGATTACGAGCACTCCACTGGGAAAGCTCAGCTGATCCACGGGGTGAGAGAGCGTATACTCCTTTACCCAGCCGATCAAACCATCCGTATACATTGTCATAAAGGATTACACGCGTTTTCGGCTCAGTCAATGAAATGGCAATAACCGCTGCTTTGGTTTCTCCGTGTTGTTGAAGGTACTCTCCAATAGCGAGTGCTTTTTGTCTATACGCCGTCATGATCCCACCCTGGGTGCTGCTTCCTCCAAGGTTTGGATCGCCAACACGATGTTGGAATTCGGCCAGAAGCCTCTGGGTCTGTTTTTTTATCTGCCTTGGCCTGTATTCACCAGGGTCACATAATACATCAATATTGCCAATCCTCGCTTCAGGATCAATTACAATCAGACCCAGACCAAGCATGCGTATAAGCTTAACAATCTTTTTGCGTTGTTTATTCAATACAGTGATCCCTTTGGGAACCCCAATATAGACCGTTTCGGAAATTTTCAGACGATCCACGGCTTGCATGAGAACGGTTAGATTGAGTGAAAGCTTTAGTTCAACAACGACTACCGCTTCATCCCCACGTATAGCGATTACATCACAATGCTGCATTTCACTTTTCACCTCATAACCCTGTTGGACCAGATACTTTTTTAGAGCTGGATATAAATCAACTTCTCTCATTATCTACCATGCGCTAGCAAAGAAATAAATTCCATTCAGATATGGCGAAGGAGTCACTGAAATGCAAATCCATTCATTCTGAGTATGGCAAATTAATGTATGCATTTCCAAGATCATTTAGATCTCCTAGGTTAGGCTCAAATAAGTAAGTGTAATTATTGTCTGGATAACTTCCCCTGCCGATAAACCAGGCATAACGAAAAACATCGTCCCGCTCCTCACAAATCGCCACCATTTCAAGCATCTGTTGAAGTTGTTTGGCATAGGAATCAACTGTTGAATTCCAATTTGCCATTTCTGTAATCCAGATCTGTTTACCAAATTTTTCCAGGCTGTTGAGCTGAGACTCAAGACCGTAATCGTACCAATGAAAAGCCAGATAATCAATATCTGGATCTCTGCCCTGATTATTTCTAAAGGCTGCATAAAAAGCGTCCAGCCAAACAACAGGATCCCAATAATTTGTCATATCACCCCAATTCATCGCAGGACCCACCAGGTAAATTGGCCGCCCCTCGTTTGCAAGTTCTGTTTTGACACGCTCATAAATCAGCCAGTCAAGGGCAGCTTGAGCGGGAGTTCGATTGGCTTGATCAGTCAGATTTGGTTCATTCATCACCAGCAGGTATTCAACTTCTGGATGATCCAGAATAAAATTTTTAACCTGGAAAATATCATTTTCACTTGTGTTGCCACCCCATAGCATTGGTATAAATTCCATTTCATAATCATCGTAGTACCCGCTTGGGGCTGAAGTTGAATAATACCAGTTATACCACCAGGAAACGCCATTTTTCAGAGCTTCCAGATCATCAGGATGTGTCAGATTGTATGATATTCCCCGTTTGAAACTCTTCTCGATTCCCGGTGTTGGTTCTTGAATTTCCACGGGAGCGGGATTGTCGCTACATGCCAATATCAAAAATGGAAGAAGGGAGAGCAATGCCTTATGTAAAGTCATTTTCGCGCATAAAAATGATATCACCGCGTTCGGTTTCACGCTATGCCCCATCGCCAGGTCGAGTCTAAAAAATGGGGATATAAATCATCTTCTCTCATGGTCAACCACATTATTTTAACAGCACAATTTTACGTTTGGCCTGAAATTGTCCAGTTTGCATAACTACAAAATACACTTCGGAGCAGTAATTTTCGCCATTAAAACTGATCCCCTTGACACCTAAATTCTGGAGCTCATCCAGTAATATTGCCATTTCCTGCCCCAGGGTGTTATAGATGATAATTTTTACTTGACCACTCCCCCTGTGATATTCCGGCCCCAATTGTGCAAAATCCACTCCATTATCGATCCTATTCGATAATTTCCAATAAACACTTACCAAGGTGTTATCCATAACTACAGGTAACTGAGAAAGTCAGTGTCATTCACACCATGAATGATGAATCAGAAGCTAAAAAATATCAAAACAAGTAAGTGGGTATTATCAATATGATAGGATTACAACCACGACCAATAAGCTTCACAAAGATTGTTTCGATACTTGCTGCGATCAATATTGGTGGAATGCTCTAACCCGATTTGGGTTGGATTAACCATTTTGGAATTAGGGTCAGGGTTGGTCGATGGTTTCATCAGTAATACTGCAAAATGTTTTTGTCAGAGTTCAATCAATCGCTTTGAAATCCCTAAGCTTAAAGAAAACCTGAAAAAGTATCAAACCCTGATCTGATCATTTTTAAATATTGGGAGCTAATACAAAAAAAACGCCGGCACTCTTGCGAGCCCGGCGCTTAACTCAATTCTTAAAAAGAATCAAACAGCAGTAACGTTCTCAGCCTGAGGACCTTTTTCGCCCTGTGTGACATTTAAAGTTACATTTTGTCCCTCTTTGAGAGACTGGTGTCCTTCGCCGTTGATTGCACGATAGTGAACAAACACATCCGGACCATCTTCCTGTTGAATAAATCCGTAGCCTTTTGCGTCGTTAAACCATTTGACTACACCGTTGACTAATTGATCAGCCATTTGTACCTCTTTCTTAAACATGGCCACCGTGGTGGCTTTTTTCTGGTCAGGCTTTTCTGCATACCTCTGCAGAACACATTATCCAAATTGGATTTTCCTGACGATTGCGTTGAATATGGGCATTGAAAATTAAAAACAAACAATCATTTACAATTTTTATTTCCCTAAATAAAAAAAGTAATTGGTGTGTTTACCTGAATAAGTTGGAGCTATTGAGTCAAAACCGGCACCACAAGAACCAAATATTTAAAATTATCCTCAACAAATTTTGAGTTTTGAACGGGTCTGTTTGCAATCCTATTTGCTTTAATTGGATAAATGGCGACTAGTCCAGTCATACAGAGAGAAATCACTTTAGATCTCCACATTGTCCAGAACCTGGCAGGCGGTTACAAAACAGTTTAAGCATAAATGAAAGGCTTGTTCAGTAGTCTTTAAACCCTTATACAGTAGGGGTTATCTGGGTTATACAGTTAAAGATGATTACACTTAAATCTGAGCTGAAAGATATTCACAGTTTAAATGCAATGGGAAATATTTACAAGTTCTAGATCTTATTAATGCTATTCAAAACAGCAGGCAACCACCCTCATAAATCATGCTACGTACTTCGAATAGTTTTAGTGGAACCAAATTTATCTTACTTCTGTAATGATCCGTTCTAGCATAAATTGAATGCTTGTTAAAGACCTCTCTAATCACGATTCATTTTTAATAGAAGGAAACCTTCGATGAAATATTTAATAATTGGTCTCTCAATGTTTATTCTTTCATGTCAACCGAGCGCAAGGCAAAATGACCATCAGAAGACAGCAGATTCACCTGAATTTGCGTCACTTATCGAAAATGAAAGAATTGCAGACTTCTCGGTGGAAGCCCTCTATGAAACCGGGAGCGAGGAGGTTCTGGGTGCCAGATTTAGACATATCTCCAGCGGTTTTGTTCTGGATTTTCTGAGAATTCAATCGGTTCCCCAGGCATTTATGTGGGTTAATACTCACCCGGTTTCAGATCAGGGAGAACCTCACACCCTGGAGCACCTGTTACTCGGTAAGGGCAATCAGGGGCGCTATGTAGCCTCCTTAGAGAACATGTCATTGGGGAATAGTTCTGCCTTTACTATGCAACTGCGTACCTGCTATCATTTTAATACCGCTGCCGGCAGTGAAGTATTTTTCAATCTTTTTGAAGCCAAGCTGAATGCCATGCTCAATCCCAATTTTTCCGACGAAGAAATTCGCAGAGAAGTTCGTAATATGGGTATATCTGCCGATCCTGTCAGCGAGGAACTCTTCCTGGAAGAAAAGGGAACCGTCTACAATGAGATGGTAAGCTCATTCGATCGACCCTATTCGGATCTTTATTTCAAATTGAACAAAGCGATGTACGGTGACAAGCATCCCGTCAGTTATTCTGCCGGTGGGTTTCCTGCAAATATCAGGACGATGATTCCTGAGGATATTAGAAAATTCCACAGCGACACACACCATCTGAATAATATGGGCTGTGTTGTTGCAATACCTGACGAATTAGACCTGCAAACCTGTCTGGATAAATTTTCTACCATTCTAGCTAGCGTGGAGAAGGAGGTTCTACCGGGGCTTCACCCTGATGATGTAAATTCAAATCTTCCCCTTCCGGAAATCCTTGAACCGGGCAAGCTGCTACACACCAGCTTTCCTAATGAGAATCCTGATGAACCGGGAGTCCTGCTTTTCAGTTGGCCTGCCAGCCTCAGCTTGAGTCCAGAGGATGGGTTACTGTTAGATTTGTTTCTCCAAAATCTTGGTCGTGGTCAAACCTCGAATCTTTATAAGAAATTTATTGATACCAAGACTCGGGTTATTGAAACTGGCTCCACTGGAACTTATGCATATCGATCAGATGATATCGGCAGCCCAGTATTAGTAGGTCTTCAAAACATTAGCCGAGAATCTGGCAGCCCGGTCATGATGGATTCAATCAGATCAATAATAATAAAAGAAATCAAAGATATTGCGGATTTTGCTGATGGTTCGCCTGAATTGCTGAGTTTTAACGAACGCATACAGGGGCGGATCCTCGAAACCAGAAAGTTTTTAGATGATTTTCTCAATTCTCCGCCTCGATTTGGCTATCGCAGCATAGGATCCAATTGGATGGATCACCTGACAGACCTCCATCGTCAGGGAGGATTTCGACGTTCGCTGGTGCTGAAATCACGTTTGGAACAGGCTGAAATTATTGCCGCAAGCAGCAAAAATCACTGGAGTAAAATGATTGAGGATTGGCAGTTACTGACTCAAATTCCCTACGGGATCAGTACCCTGCCCGATCCTGCTTATCAGGATAATGCGCGCAATGAGCGAACAGCCAGAATCAAGGAATTCACGCTGAAGCTCCAACAGAAGTACAATACTAAATCAGAAGCACAGGCTTTGGAGCAGTATCAGAAGGAGTATGCTGCCAATACAGACCAAATGGAACAGGATGCAGGAAAGATTGACATGCCTGGATTTATAGATAATCCTCCTTTGAGTTTGGATGAAACACTCCAATACACGGTTGAATCAATGCCTGGTGGTGGTAGAATGGTGTATTCAAGATTTGATAATCTCAGTGGAGCAACTGTTGGTCTGGCATTCAATATGTATGTTGTGCCAGAATCCGAATTGCTTTATGCACCAATTTTACCACTTCTGTTGACCCAGATCGGAACTGAAATCAATGGAGAGAAGCTGACCTTTGAAGAGATGCAGGAGAAACAGAGACGCGAGATTCTAAGGCTCGACGTCCACTTCGACAGCAATATTAAGACCGAACGGGTTGAGTTAGTGGTTGAAGGAGCTGGTTCAAATCTAAGCGAAACTCAGCGGGCTTTAGAATGGATGGAGGCTGTGATCACAGCCCCTGACATCAGTATAAGCAATTTGTCTCGCATAAATGATGTCATTGATCAGGCGTTGGCCAATAGTCGCAATCGGATACGTGGATCGGAGGAATCCTGGGTTAACAATCCTGCCGATGCTTTTCGAACACAGCATAATCCACTCTACCTGAGCGCCAGTAGTTTTCTAACACAGAGTCATGCCTTTCAGCGTATCCGCTGGCAGTTAAAGACTGCAAATGCGGAAGAACTCATGGCTTTTCACGCCTGGGTGGAATCCACATCAGTATTAGGAGCACGTGGTCGCCTGTATCTTGAAAAATGGCTGGAGGAGGATAATAACGCTGAAGGGGGGAGTCATGATCTGATCCGATCCGCAATAAAGGACCTGGGGTCTGCACTGTCGGATATTCCGGATGAAAATCTAGCACAGGATTGGAAGGTTTTTTGTCAACAGCTGGAGTCAGACCTGACACTTTCCCCAGATATTGTTCTTGAACGTCTGCAGGAGCAGCTGGCATTGATTACCCACCAGGATAATGCCCGTGGATACTTGATATCAAACGCTGAACATCACGATAATTTATCACCGCTTTTGAATAGCTTGTGTGCGCGTTTGAATGCTGCTCCATCAAATCAGTACACATATGATAACGAACTTAATATTAACCGACGCTTAATGGATCGATATCCTGATCTGAAAAGCGCCAGGTTTGTGGGGTTTGTGAATAATAATTCAAGTTCTGGCGTTCACATAAATAATGCTCCTTTAACAGACGTTGAAGATGTTGATAAGGAGCAGCTCCTTAATTTTCTATCTGCAAAATTGTATGGTGGAGGGGGAGCCCACAGTATGTTTATGAAAACCTGGGGTGCGGGCTTGGCCTATTCCAATGGATTGGGATCTAATGAGCGGGGTGGTTATGTCAGCTATTATGCCGAGCGCTGTCCAGATCTTGCCCAAACCATGCAGTTTGTTATAAATGAGCTGGAAGATGCCGCCTATGATTCATCGCTTGGGGAGTATGCTGTTGCTCAAGCTTTTTCCCGTAATAGATCTGGTGGTCGGTTTGAGGATCGTGGCCGAGCCATGGCTGCTGATCTGGCTGATGGATTAACTCCTGAGAAGGTTGCCGCTTTCCGCAAGCGCATAATTGAATTGGGAAAACAGGATGACCTTTACGAGTTGCTCCGCGAACGGATGGAAAACACTTATGGCAAAATATTGCCGGGATATGGTCCACTGGGCATGGATACTCCAGGAGCTACTTACTTTCATATTGCTCCAGAACGTTTGCTTGATTCATATGAAAAATATCTAAGGAGTGTTGAAGGGGATGTGCAATTAATCCGTCTCTATCCTAGAGACTTTTGGCTTGAGAACAGCGAAAGAAATGTTGTGATGCCTTGATATTTCCAATATGAGTAACCCACTATCTTAGCATGTCCAGCAATCTTGGTCAGCACAGATAGCGGGATTGTAAGTTTCAGTTAATACTTTACACAAGAGGGGACAGGAACCGCTGCATTTGGCTCTGCGGCTTCTTTGATATCAAGTCAATAATTTTTTGCGCCATGTCTATCTGCAATAGGTCCAAACAGGAGAGGTTTCTAATTCATTTTTGCATGAATTCCCATCAATGATTCTCAAACAATCAAGGCGTCAAACATTTGCTGCATACTTTTTACATATAGTGTAAAAGCCTCCCGGCCTGTTTTGCTCAGGGAAATCATGGTTCTAGGTCTCTTACCCAAATAACCTTTTTCTATCTTCACATAATGTGCAAGCTCCAGTTTATTCAAGTGGGTGGATACATTGCCCTGGGTGAGCCCGGTTTGGCGCATTAGAAAGACAAAATCAGCACTTTCAACGACGTACAATTGGGCCAGGATTTTCAATCGTGCAGGTTCATGGATTAATTTATCAATATCTATTTGATTTTTTTGATTGATGTTGACCATAATTATCAAATTGTTTCTGATGTCGGATACTTTTTAAGGAACCGGAATAGATAAATACTTCCAATTACCAATAGCACAATGGCGACTAGGAGATAAGCATAGGCATTTTCTGATATAATCCCCGGATTTTCCCTGATTTCTTCGGACAGGTTAAATGCCCCTGTGATTAAAAACGCATAGAAGTACATTCGGTCAAATGTCAAGAAATATGCGATGGCAATGCATATGGAAAGAATAATACCACTAATTATCCATCGAGGGTTTATAAATTCGAATAAAGGACTAGATATTCCAAAAAATCTGAGCGAAACCATTACTACAAGAAATACGGTAACGGTAATCATCAGGGACATTCTTTTTCTCACCCGCTTCTTGGTGAATCTCGCAACCCCCATGCGCGGTTCGTAGATATATTTTATTGCAAGTATTATAAATATAGCTGGGCCGATATAAAGGATGTCAATATAGTAGCGAATGTCATCGAAAAGCATGGCCAGAGTTGATACTATAAAAATTAACCCCATTTCGATTTCAACAAGACCTGTTTGGAATATTCCAGCTACCGTATTTTTTTCCAGCTGTTTGAGATTGAGTTTTTGTTCCATTGTGTTTCCCTCTTTTGCCATATTGTGGTGCAGTTCAGTTTGCACTGCAAACATGTCTGCAGCAATAATAAACAAAGAATTCCTCAAAACAACAATTATTCGAAGTCCTCAGATACGTTAGGGGATGTGGAGCTATTTGACGATGCTGCAGTCTGAAATTGAGTCTGCTGATTGGGGAGTGCTGGATTGAATCATTACAAGATCAAGATCATGCGTGAGCGTCAGGTGTGGCCTGCAAGACTTGATGGGCTCGATTTTTTTTGTTCGCTTCAAATCGCATTTGCAGAAGTTCAACTATGATGGCGAAACCCATTGGCAGATAGATCAGGGTTCTTGGAACATGCTGGTGCAGACCTTCGATGAAAAGAGTAACCCCAATCGTCACCAGAAAAGAGAGCGCCAGTATCTTCAGAGAAGGTCGGGCCAGGATGAATTCGCCAATGGGCTTGGCGAAAGCCAAAATGGCCAGAAATGAAACGATAACCGCAGGGATGATGACCCAAATTTCTCGCGTGAGTCCAATCGCTGTAATAACTGAATCGAGTGAAAAGACAATATCAAGGAGAACAATGTCCCTGACTGCTCTATTGAAATTGGAGGCTGTTGATTTTCTTTCATCATCACCGACCTCTATTATTTCGACGGTGTGGTGGATTTCGGTTATTGCCTTCCACAATAGAAACATCCCACCTCCAAGCATCACCAAATCACGTACTGAGAGTCCAAAGATAATGGACGTCTTAATTCCAGTAATTGCCAGAAGCAAAGCGAGTGTAGCTATCCTTAAAATGAGCGCCAAAAAAAGACCTATGAGCCGAGCTCTTTCACGCCTAGTCTTTTCAATACGTCCGACCAGAATCGAAATCACCAGGATATTATCGATCCCCAGCACGAGCTCAAGACCAAGAATCAGGATAAATGTCGCGATGTGATCAATCATGTTTTTTCCAGGGCAGGCCTGTCGCTTGCGCTCTTCTCATCCACTTTTGCATGTCTAGTAGTCCTTATATTCCAACTCCATTAGAAATAAAAGATATCCCAACATCATCCACCTGGCAAGGTTGAATCCAGGGGTGATGAGAGTAGTTAATAAAATATAGCTTTGAGACACAGACTGCGTGGAATAAAATTCAGGTCAACCAGTAATTAGATATTGAATGATCCGAATCTCTCAATACTGATGGTTCATAATCTTGAATTGTAGTTGTTGATTATTCAGTTCTGATCATCGATTTATCATCAAAAGGGGGAAACCAGTCTTTTTTGGGCGTCCGCCAATCCGCGCCATATCTTATTGCCAGAAAATCTTCTGCATGATTTGGGATTGAATATGCGTGCCCCTCAAATTCGAAGGTGTCCAATTCATCCACAAAAGCTGCCGGAATTTCATTATTGGTACCTGCGATAATTGAGCGATAAGTATAGTTACTATCGTTACCGTACTGCCCTCTATACTGGGTGAAAAAATCCAGGTGGGGATTGGCTTTTATAAAACCGAATTTTTTGTGAAATGCCTTTATGGTCCGGTAACGCCCTAATTTCCAAATATCCGGACGTATATTTGGGGCCAGCACTCTAATCGGGTGGTGTTTTCCTAAGGCTTTGATCATTCGCTCCATCTTTTCATCGGATTCGTATCGAATGCTCAGATCCATATCTTTATCCCAGTCAATGAGCTTATTCTCTCTGATCAATCCCAGTAGAGTTCCGAAATCCAGCCAGTAATGAATTCCCAGATCCTCAAGAATTTCACAGCTCGTGCGTAATACTCTATGCGCTTGCCGGCGGGTTTTTGGGGTAAACCGAAAAGCGTGTTGTTTATAGGACTCTGAGAGGAGTTGCTTGCGGTACTTTTTAATAAAGGATTCAAGTGCTTGTGGTACCAGGAATGGTGTGTTTTCAACATACAGCTGCTGCAGATGGTCTGGATTAAAATCTTCATTTTCATAGTGGTTCGCTTGACCCCCAGAATAAATAGTCGCAGCATCCCTACCCCTATGAACCGGTAAGATCATAATAGAGTAAGGATGTTTCTTCTTACCGCTTGGTCGAATGCGTACCTTATACTGTGTTCGGCCTGTTATTCGCTTTGGTTTAATTACAATGCCTTTCGACAGCAGCATCCTAAACAATTTGAATTTCTTTGTGAGGGACAGTTGAAATAGATACAGATAAATATCGTTTTTATACTTGGTAAAATTGCCTTCTGCAATGCCTAACAGGGATTCACCGCCCACCGTATAGGTCACTCCGACCCGATTCATAGCTCGCAGAACTTCCTGTAACATATGAGCCATGACCTCATCTCGAGGTAGTGTTGGAGTGGTCTCATTCACTGGGGCATTCATTATTCCTCCTGGCTCTGATGAGCCATATTACTACTTAATCAATCGGGTAGAAAAGTTCTGATCAAACTGATCCTTGCATCAACTTATCTCAAATATTAGCGGAAAATCGCAAGAACAAATTACGGGATTTCAGTATCCAGGCTCAGCGATAATATTATTTATGTTATTAACAATTACTACGCTTAAGTTTCTTGCATCCGTTCCTGAATATTATCTTGCATTAATTTAGAAAACAGGTGCTTCGAGGACCATGCCAAAGAAAATAAAAAAAACAGCCCGAATTCTTGCCATTGATGATGAAGCGGATTTTCTTGAACTGATCAAAGATTTCCTGGCTGCCTTCAAGCCCGAGTTCGAAGTCCTGACGACCACGTCCTGCAAAAAAGGTCTTGACTTGGCCAGGCTGGAGCAGCCCGACATTATCCTACTGGACATCAAGATGCCCATTATGGACGGCTACCAGGTCTGCCAACAGCTGAAGGCAGAAACAATTACAAGCCACATACCCGTCATTTTCCTCACTGGAATAGACCTGGGACCAGCGGAGCGTATCCAGGGTTTGGAGGCGGGAGGCGACGCCTTTCTAACAAAACCTTTCAACGAGAGTGAGCTCATTGCGAAGATCGAAGCAATGCTGCGCCTGAAGCAGGCTGAAGATACGCTTCGGAAAAAACTTTCTGAGCTTGAGGATAGTGTAAAGGAGCGTACCGAGGAACTAGAGGCCTCCAGAACAAAATATAAAGACCTCTATGATCATGCCCCTGATATGTTTGTGACTGTTGAATCAAGCAAAAAAGTGATCATTGAGTGCAATGAAGCATTCACAAGGGCCATAGATTTCACACAGGAGGAATTAAAGGGAAGATCCTTTCTCGACTGCTATCATAGTGAGAGTCTCGATGAAGCAGAACGTACTCTGGACCGTCTCAATAAAAGTGGTGAGGTCCACGATGTGGAGCTCTACCTGCTTAGTAAGAGCGGCGCAAAGATCGATGTCAGGTTGAGTGCTTCAACCCAGTGTGATGCCCAGGGTAAAGCTTTGTTCAACCGCTGTGTTATGAGGGATATCCGTCCACGAAAACAGCTGGAGCGAAAACTCCGTAAGACACAAGCCCAACAAAAGAAACTTATAGCAAATATTCCGGGTATGATCTACCACGGTAATGCTGACTGGTCGGCAGAGATCATTTCGGGTTCAGAGCAGATCTGTGGCTATAAAGTTGAAGAATTAATGGCCCTGGAATCGAATTGGTTGGAGATCATTCACCCCGAGGATCGTGCAAAGATTGAATCAGAGGGCGCCCCACTTACTAAAGAACCAACAGATCTGATCCAGATATACCGGATCCTGCATAAAAGCGGTGCTGTCCGCTGGGTGGAGGACCGAAAGGCGAGCCACTTTAGTAGCGATGGGTCATTCGCCGGTATTGACGGTGTTGTATATGACATCACACATCGGCGAATAGCTGAGGATGCACTTCTGGTTAGCGAGGAAAAATATCGGACCATCGTAGAGAATGTCGATGAAGGCCTGTTTGAGGTCGATCTAAAAGGCCATTTCACATATGTTAACCGTGCACTTTGTGAGATGATTGGCTATGATAGAGAAGAACTCATTGGCATGGATAACCGTGACATTGCATCACCAGAATCAGCCAAGATCATGCTGAATACATTCAATGAGATTTATCGGACAGGCAAACCTGTCCATTTGTTTGATTTCGATATCATAAATAAAAATGGGCAGGCTGGACTGGCAGAGGTCTCTGCATCTCTCATCATTGGTTCAGATAACGAGCCTGTGGGTTTTCGGGGTATTGTGCGAGATGTAACCGCTCGACGTGAGATGGAATATGCTCTGGAGGAAAGTGAAGCCCGGTTTCGCAGTGCATTTGATAATGCCACTATTGGCAGGGCTATTGCCAATATGAGTGGTCAATTTTTGATGATCAATAGTGCCTTCTGTGATATGCTGGGCTACCAGGAAAAGCAGCTTCTGGAGTTGGATTGGATGCAGATCACCTACCCCGATGATTTGGAGAAAAGTAGTAACTATGGCCGAGAATTAGCCACTGGCCAGCGCGATCACTTTAGGTATATACATCGTCTGCTTCACCGGTCGGGTGAACCTATCTGGGTGGATCTGAATGTAATCCAACTTCGTGATACAGAAGGTAACCCCCAGTACGTGGTAGGCGATGTAGTAGATATCACTGAGCAGAAGTTGGCTGAGACGGAAATCGAGAGCACTAACAAGCTGATTGAACAGGAACGCAACATGTTTATGGGTGGTCCAGTAGTAGTATTCAAGTGGTCACTCAATGCAGAGAAACCGGTGAATTATGTTTCACCCAATGTCAAGAATCTCCTCGGTTATTCGGTAGACGAGTTTTTATCTGGTGCAATTAGCTATAGGCAAATCATTCATGACGAGGACTGGGAACGTGTTTCAATGGAAGTTCGCGAACACTCGCAAACACATGTTGATACCTTTGAGCACATTCCGTACCGCCTAAAGCGGAAAGACGGCGAATTCGTCTGGGTATTTGACTATACCACCATTTTACGTGATAAAGGGGGAGAGGTCGAGCAGTACTTCGGGTACATATTTGACATCACTTCCAGCATTCAGGCTAAAGAAATTCTCCTCGAGACCAACAAAGAATTAACCATGCTCGCCCAGACCGTGGAAAGCATGCACGAAAGTGTGAGCATTACCGATTTAAATCACCAGTTCATATTCGTTAACCGGGCTTTTGAACAATCCTATGGCTATCAGAAAAAAGAATTATTAGGGAAAACCACCGATCTAATTATGGCACCCAAGCAGGAGAATAAGCACAAGAAAAGTCGTCAGGCAACCATAGATGGAGGCTGGAAAGGTGAATTAAAGAATATCCGTAAAAATGGGGAAGTATTCTCCGTAGAATTATCCACCACACCTCTCAAAAATGAAAATGGAGACACAATTGCCTATATTGGTATCTCCGCTGACATCACCGAACGCCAGCGAGCTGAGGAAGCCCTGCGGAATAGTGAAGGAAAATATCGCCTCTTATTCGAAAACATGATGAACGGCTTTGCCCTCCATGAAATTGTCCTGGATAAAAGCGGCAAACCAGTCGACTACAAATTCCTGGAAGTCAACCATGCATTCGAAAAGCTCACCACTTTAAAACGCAAGGATATTATCGGCAAAACAGCCACAATGGTTATACCAGGAATTGAAAGCGATCCCGCTAACTGGATTTCCGTTTATGGCAAGGTTGCCCTGAGTGGAGAGGAAACGCGTTTAGAGCAGTATGCTAAGCCCCTGAATAAGTGGTACTCTGTCTTAGCCTTCAGCCCCAGGAAAAACCAATTTGCCACTGTCTTTGAAGATGTCACAGAACGCGTTGAAGCAGAACAAAAACTCTCCGTCTATGCTGACAAGGTGAAAGCGATTAACGTAGCCAGTCGCACGCTTGCCAGTAGTCTGAGCCTGGAGATTGTGGGGCAGCGTTGTGCAGAAATTGCAGGGGAGCTTTTCAGCGCAGATGACGTGACCATATTTATTCTGGATAAGAAAAAACGCCTAAAACCGATTTTCACAACAGGTAAATATTTTGATGAGATAATGATGCTTCGGATGGAGCTCGGTGAAGGTTTTACCGGGAAGGTCGCCCAAAGTGGCATATCTGAGATCTCGAATCGAATCGATCTCACTGACCTGGGAAAGCAAGTACCTGGTACACCTGATGAACCGGAATCCCTCATGGGTGCACCATTGAAAATTCAGAATGAGGTTATCGGGGTCATGACACTCAGTAAATTGGGAAAGGAAGAATTCCTGGCAGAGGACCTGACTTTTCTAGAGAATCTGGCAGACATCAGTGCCGTCAGTATGCAGAATGCACAGCTCTATGAGGATGCGATAAGCGCCGAAAATGTCAAATCTCTGTTTTTGGCAAATATGTCCCACGAAATCCGTACACCTTTGAACTCCATTCTCGGTTTTACCGACCTGATGGAACAGACGTTCAGGGACAGGATAGGGGCGGTGGAACAGGAGTATTTCGACATCATCCGAACCAGCAGCAATCGCTTGATGCACACAGTGCATGAGATTCTGGATATCTCTCAGATACAGGCAGGAGCGGTTGATATCAATCGACGGGCAATGGATCTTGGTGAGCTCATGGAGAAGTTATTAGCTCAATTTAAGAACCAAGCCACGGAGAAGGCACTGAAACTTGAATACGAGCAAAACTTGCCGAGTTCAACAGTATACATAGATGAATCCAGTATCAGCACAGCGGTCTCAAGCCTGCTTGACAATGCTCTTAAATACACCAAAGCTGGGTGGGTCAAGGTCGTTCTCGATCAGGAAGGTAAAAAGTATCAATTGCACATCAGTGATTCCGGTATCGGGATGGCACCGCAATATCTTGAAAATCTTTATGATGCTTTTTCCCAGGAAAGTATGGGCTACACCAAAAAATTCCAGGGGGTTGGCCTGGGTCTGGCAATATGCAAACGCTGTCTGGATCTTAATGAGGTTGAAATCTCTGTTTCCAGCGAACAGGGCAAAGGCACGACATTTGTGCTTGAATTCGAAGTCTTTGAGAGTTCCCAACCAGTGGAATCAGAATTAATAATCTCTGGACGAAAAGCAGGCACCAAGGTCAGTACAGACCAACACGATAGCCGATACCAGATCCTGCATGTGGAAGACGATCCCAATTCTCAAAAGCTAGTTGGACTCTATTTGAAAGCCACCTGTGACTTATTTTTCGCTGAATCAGTGTCTGAGGCCCTGGATATTCTCAACGAGCAAAATGTTGATTTGATACTCCTGGATCTTTCCCTGAGGGGTGATGAAGATGGTCTTGATTTAGCCATAAAATTACGTAAAACGAAGAAGTGGCGGGATCTGCCCATCGTCGCAGTTACGGCACACGCATTTATCGCTGACCGAGAAAAGGTGATGAAAAATGGTTGTACGGATTACCTAAGCAAGCCCATCAGTCGTATAGACCTGTTGGATAAGATCGAGCAGCATGTGGATAACTAGAATTTGTAGACTGATGAGGAATTCCCAATCTCCTGGACTCCCTATCTGAGGAGAGGCTAGAACTAACTCCAGAAAAATGGCTCAATGAGAATTAGAGGGATTTTCTGAAATACCTTCCAGATGCATTTAATTGGCTGGATAAGCCTTATCCGTTTATTCCCGACATCAGGCGCAAAGTGTTTATATCCATTTCTTTTGGACTCTTCATATATTCATTTCTGCTCTTTTTCCAACCTTTTGGCATTGCGGATATTAATGAAAATAAGTCATCTTACGTGCTTGGATTCGGCATCATTACTTTTGTTGTGATGCTTTTCAATTATACAATCATTCCCGCTCTGCTTTACACATTTTTTGACCCGGAAAAATGGACAATCGGAAAAAATATTGTCTTCGGTCTCTGGAATTTTGTTTTGATCGCATTTTTGAATTATTTCTACACGATCTATGTTGGTGGAGTGATAATGCAAGGGTATGCCTTCCTTTTCATTATCGTTGGCACTGTTACCATTGGTATCTTCCCTTTGACCATACTGTTATTAATAAATGAATTGTATCTCAGGGGTAAGCACGAAAAGAATGCTGCGGAGATGAGTACTCAACTTCGTTCAGTGATGGGTTCAACTCCAAGCCCAACATCTCCCACAATTAAAATCATTGGGGAATCAAAGAATGATTCACTTGAAATAGGCGAAGCTGAATTGTTCTACATTAAAGCGGTTGATAATTATTGTGATGTAAAATTCCTCAGGGATAAGCGCTTATCAAGCCAGCTGCTACGCATAAGTTTGAAAAACATAGAATCTCAACTTGTGGACTTTCCTGACATTCTCAGATGTCATCGATCCTATATCATCAATAAAAGGCGCATCAGTAGAATTAGCGGCAATGCCCGAGCCTATTATCTACATTTTGAAACCAGCGATGAGCAGATCCCCTTGTCAAGGGGCTTTAAAAAGGACATGTTAAGCCCCTAACACTGTCTCCCATGCACCATAATCGAACCACCTTTCTCCAATAACAGTCCCATTGGTACCAAATTATTCCCATCTACCACTGCCTGGTACTTTGAAGCTTGGTTGCCGCTTATGTTTACCAGGATATCATTCGTAAGCGAAAGGACAGAAAAATGAAAAAAATATCTCTTATTATTACGACCCTCTTACTTGGTTTTACTTTATCTGCTCAGACGGGGCAGGTACAGGTAAATATTACCGGCATTACGCCGGAGTGGGGTGGCACTGTTAGAATAGGACTTTATCTGGAAGACGGTTTCCCTACAGTAGGAAAGTCGCAAGTCAATAAGGTGATGCTGGCCACAAAATTAAAGGACCTGGTCACCTTCAAGGATATTCCAGCTGGGACCTATGGTATTGCAATTTTCCAGGATATCAATTCTGATGGCAAACTGAATCGCAACTTTTATGGTGCTCCCACAGAGCCCTTTGGCTTTTCCAACAATAAATTTGGACGCTTTGGACCACCCAAATTTGCCGAGGTCGCCTTTGCTGTGACAAGTGGAGATAGCACAGCCTTAATCATAAACCTGGAATAATAGCCCAATTTCCTGTGAATAATTATTTTCTATTCGCAAAAAGCCACTGGTTCTTAAATGTCTATAAAATTAGATTGAATCAATGTCGGTATTGAAAAATATTAATATTTATCTGGTCGATGACGAACCTGATACCCTGTTGGTGGTGAAATATTTACTGGAGGAACACGGGGCAAAGGTCAAAACAAATACATCCAGCCCAGAGGCCCTGGTGGAAATAAAGAATGATAAACCCGATCTAGTCATCCTTGATCTGATGATGCCTGAGATTGATGGTTTGGATATGTGCCGATTTCTACGTCAGGAACCAGGTCTGAAAGATCTCAAAATTGTTATTTTTTCAGGTAAGTCATATGAGTACGACCAGCAACGTGCTATGTCATTTGGTGCTGATGGGTATATAACAAAACCCATGATTGATGAGAGATTCGTCAAAAAAATAGAGGAAATAATCGAGGAAAAAATCGAATTAAGGTATTGGGGTGTCCGCGGAACCTTGCCTGTACCAGGTGAAAAATCTCTTAGATATGGTGGAAACACCATCTGTGCATCAATCCAATTCCCAAAGGACAATTTCTTTATTCTTGACGCCGGGTCGGGAATTAAAGAACTCTCAGATCACCTCATGAGTCAACAAGGGTCGGGACTTCATGCCAAAATCCTCATTTCTCATCCACACTGGGATCACATCAACGCCTTGCCATTCTTTGTTCCTTTATACATCGCTGGGAATGAATTTGAGATATTTGGGGCTTCACATGGTCATGTAACAATGCGTGAATTGATTTCGGCCCAAATGGATGGCGTTTATTTTCCCATCCGCATAAAGGAGTTTGCCGCCAGAACTTATTTCCGTGATCTCAAGGAAGAGGAATTTCAGATCAACGATATCAATGTAAAAACCATGTTGCTTTCACATCCTGGTACCTGCCTTGGCTATCGATTGGAATACAAGAATCGATCTATTTGCTATATAACCGACAATGAGTTGTTCCCTGAAAATTCAACGGACTATAATTCGAATTACTGGGAAAAATTAACCGCTTTCGTAAACTCAACAGATATTCTGATTACCGATGCAACCTATACTGATGAGGAATATATGCGAAAAAGCAGATGGGGACATTCCGCTGTTTCACAAGTTGTAAAACTGGCCGATAGAGCTGCTGTCAAAGAATTACACCTCATTCACCATGACCCTGATCAGAGTGATCTTGATATAGATCTTAAACTGGAAACAGCCCAAAAGCTTTTATCGGAAATGAAATCCAAAACCAAATGTATTGCCCCTTGTGAAGGACAAAGCTTCAAAGTATTGTAAGTCTAGAGATTTATTCTCAAAGGAAAGCCCACGGAATGCATTCCTGGTAATTGTACAGAATCACAAAGATTATAAACTTTCAAGATAAGAGCCAGGAGAATAGGAGTTAATGGCAAGTGCCAAAAGCTTCGTGCTAACGAATCAGAAATGAAAAGATTCTCAAAGAACTGAAAAAAGTCATATAATCTTGACCCGGCACAAAAGCAGCAGGTTCAGGTTTCCCGGGACATGGTTTAGCAAGCATTTATCCCCCCGGTGATCATATTTAGTAAAACCTTTTTAAAATGTATGCAGTCCCTTAATAATAAGAAGGGCTCCAGATGGAGCCCTTCTTTTAGTTAAGAGGATTGGATTATATCCTGAATCTTATTGTGGTGGTAGATTCGAACAACACACACTCGTGGCCATATAGTAGAACCATGAGGAATCATCACCCCCAAGGTTAACACCAACATCTCCGGCATAGGCCGTTTCACCAGCATTTGAGTCTTCAGGGTCGCCAACAGCGTCTGCAACCAGGGCAGCATGTGCTAGGACTATGAAGTTATCATCACAGCCAAAACCAGCTGTTTCCATGTGGATTCTGGCCGTGTAGAAGTCAGAACCTGGAATGAAAACCCTATCATTTTCACTTTTATAAGTTGACTGACCAGGAGCGACTGGACTATCTGGTACATCAGCAGACAGATTTACATGCAGACTGCCAAGATCAGCAGTCAAGTTGGTTGTGTAAGTAACATACAGGAATATACCATCATTTATAATACTAACTGTTCCGGCAGCATTGACCTGTCCAGCGTAAAGTGGATAGGTAGTACTTTCACACGAGTCGTCACCATCATCTGGGGTGTTGTAGCCAAAATCGATATCGGATGCATCACTAGTAAGACCACTAACGACAAAACCATTTGCGTTTTCTGTAGCATTCATGCCAGCAAGATCACCGACAAGGATCTGATAATCGCCACCAGCAGCTACATTTTCAAAAAGGTAGTCGCCATTGGCATCAGTAGTGGTCGTTGTTAGGATGTTATCTTCACCATCAAGCAAGTTTACCAGGACGCCCTCAAGACCGGCTTCACCGTCATCATCACTGTTGGCGTTGGCATCTTCATAAACACGACCAGAGATATTGTAGAAACATTCAACGCTGTAAACTACATAACCCCACCAGGCACCACTGGTTGCATCAAAACAATCAGGTGACGAAGCGTCGCCTGCATAAGCAGTTTCGCCAGCATTGTCACCGGAACCAGCTTCGTCATCATCGGTATCATTACCAACTAAGGCAGCGTGTGTAGAAACATAATATGTGTCTCCACAAGCAAGATCTGCTGGAATAACTACGGTATAGCTATCGGCATTGATGCCTTCAACTACATAGTCAGCATGACCAGGAGCAGGACGTCGGGTCGGAATGTCATCTAGGCTAGTCCAAACATAGACATGAACCTCTCCGAGATCTGCTGTTTCATTGGTATTATAGGTTACATAAATATATTCATCATCATTTGTGATCACTACGGTACCAGCGTCATTGTGCTTACCAGCCCACAATGTGTATTCATATATGGTATAGTTTTGAGCATTAGATTCAGTATAACCAGCGAACTCCCCAAAAGCTGAACAGGCGTTATTAGACCCGCCGCCATGGTCGCCACGTCTTGCCAATGAATTCTCACTAAATTCACCGGCCAGTGGAGTGACTTGTGGTGCTAAAGGACTTGTGGCATTGTCGCAACCAAGCATAAGCAGCATTGTCAAGACAAGCAATGTTCCATTAAATAAATTTCTCATTTTCAATCCTTCGCATTGTGTATTTTGTCAAGCGTTCCATCAATAAAATAAGTATTAATTCTATGGTGGCAAGAGGGGAGGCAGCTTTTGTCGCATATACCACCTGATTTTGTCGCATATGCCCCCTGATTTGATAGTTAACACGCAACAAGTCTGTTATGGAGGGCTCATAAGGAAGTTAATCTGGAGTATTTAAATAAGGCAGATAGCCAAAATGATCTCTGAATCTTTTGATAAAAGTACGCGTATCCCTTAGACCTACTCGATTGGCAAGATCTGGTAAAGAGGATGCTACACCGGCATCTGCAAGCTGTTTGGCCTGCTCCAGACGGGTTCTGCGAATAAACTCTGCTGGTGTCATATTCTCTAATTGTTTTAAGCGACGTTCAAGTTGACGTTTTGTAATATGGACAGCCTTGGCAATAGTATTAACGCTCAAATCAAAATCGCCAATATGTTGTTCAATACTATCACTCAATCGATGCAGGAAGGCACGGTCATCGTCATTAATACCTGACCCTAATATGATAGTATCCTTTACTTCAGATTGGGTATATACTTCTTTTAATTTCTTTCTCATTGTCACGAGACCAATTGCAGATGATATAAGTTCTTCCATGATAAATGGTTTTGAAAAATAAAGATCAGCGAGGTGATCGTATCCACGGATGCGATCTTTATCATCGGCCAGAACAGTTAGTAAAATAACTGGGGTTGTCTCAATCCCGGGAGTTCGACGAATAAGCTTTAGCATATTGATCCCTGAGACTTTGGGCATCATTACATCAGAAATGATACAATCCGGGTGAAAATCACATGCCAGATCGTAACCAGCTTGTCCATCGTGGGCTATTTTGACTTGAAAATACTGTTTGAAATGATCATTTAAAAGTTCACACAAACTCACATCATCTTCAACAATTAAAAGTTTTCCAATCTTTGCCAAATGTTTTGCTCCCCTTCCAGGAATATGGGAGAATATAAATATGTCGACATGCAGGAAGCAATCAACTCTGCTTAAATTATTTTTTTTTACACCCATTAATAAATCCTATCCACAATTCTGAAAATCGTTAAGAATATTTATGTTTTTTTCTAGAAAAAACTGAGTAAGCTTCAAACATGACCAGAAGAATACTAATGGAATTACGACATTTATTTGACATCGTCTTGCTTGCAATGCTACTGTTTCTCATTGATTGTGAAGGA
The DNA here is from genome assembly GCA_013202895.1 of bacterium. Classification (GTDB taxonomy): domain Bacteria; phylum Fidelibacterota; class UBA8477; order UBA8477; family JABMPR01; genus JABMPR01. The sequence continues at coordinate 23,793 of JABMPR010000003.1, forward strand.
ATAGTAGACCAGGGAGATGAGGCAGTTACAGTACCCGTGATCACGAACATTAATCCCTTTGCAGGATATCCTGGAGAAGAGCTTACTATCACTGGATCTAACTTTAACCCCGTTTTTTCCCTCAACCAAATAGAACTTACTGATACATCCGTCTTCTATCTAGAAACGGTCCAGCCAACTTCGGGAGATGCTAACTCATTGACCATAACCAGACCAAATATTAGCGGAATTGATGACACAATTCATGCTTGGTTAAGCGTGCGCAATTTGGAAGATCCAGAGCAGAAAAAATCAGACAGTATCGCCATTGACTTGCTTCCGATTTTTGACATCATAACGTTTGACAGCCTCCCTAAAGCAAAAGGGGGCCTTGCCTTTGATGCTTCCGGGAATCTATATGTCGGAGGCCAGGATCCTGGTGACATTTATAAGCTTACGCCTGCAGGAGAGCAGACATATTTTGGTCATACCCAATCAGGTGGAGGAGAAATGACCATTGGTCCTGATGGCGATCTATACATGTGTAACTTTTGGGGCGAATTGGGTACCAGTCGTATACCTGCTTCAGGTGGTAACGGGGAAATATTCGTCACCAGTGACGAGGCTCCGCAGCCCTTCTGTTTGGACTGGGACTCCGATGAAAATTTCTATATCGGTAGCGCTGGAGGTGCAATCTATCGCCGCTTAGCAATCTCTGGTGCAATTGAGAAGATCTTTGGAGACGGAAGTTGGGGAATGCCAATGCGTATCTACCAAAATGAGATTTATTGGTTTAACAAAGGTGGTGAGGCGGGTACAAATGGATTATTCAAAGCAGCGATTCCTGTAGTCAATGATACCATTCCAGCCAATTCGGTTATAACTGTTCTAGCTACGGATGACTACAATCCATCCGGCCTTGCCATTGATGGCACAGGTAATGTATACCTAATGACAGGTTGGGTGGACTATAATGACCGGAGCTTGCCTGGGGATCTGGTACGAATAACACCCGGCGGTATCGTAGAAGTGGTCTATGAACTTCCCACGCAAAACCCGAACAAAGCAGCCTGGTATGACAACAAAATCTATATGACTGCCGGTGAATTGGGGAATCAGGTATATGTATTGCATCTTGGCGAAGAATACGGTAATGGAGCAGTACCGGCCTATGGCTGGTAAATAGGATGATCCGTGATATTTTGCTGTACACCTATACCCAACATTTTAGCAGAGAATTGATAGAAAACAGTTTAGCTTTTTGGTAGATAGATTTTTTTCTAGCTAGCGAACATGAGGGGACTTATAGGAGGAGTTAACCATGAAACAAAATAACTCGAAGATATTTGGATTACTCTTTTGGATGATAATTTACAGTAGCGTTAACGCTCACGTGACCCTGGATTATCCTCAGGGAGGCGAGACATTTATTGTTGGGGAAACGATAACTATACAGTGGCACATCACCATAGCCCACAATCAGGAGAACTGGGACCTGTATTTTTCCCCGGATGGTGGCAGCTCCTGGAACATTATCTCAGAGGATCTCCCGGTATCTCGAGTCGATTATTTGTGGATTGTTCCTGAGGAGATAACAGATCAGGGTCGAATTAAAATATACATGGATAATACTGCAGCAAATTATGAAGACGTTAGTAATAATTTCACTATACAGGCAGAAGCCGTTGCAATCCAGGACGAAAGAGTGTTGCCCCAAAAGCGGATGTTATATCAGAATCACCCGAACCCTTTCAATCCCAGTACCAGCATTAGCTATGATATTCCAGAACCTTCTGACATAAGCCTCGCTGTTTATGACACCAGGGGTCGGACTATTACTATGCTCCAAGAGACTCACCAATCAGCAGGTAGTTACACAATCATATGGAACGGTATGGATGGATCCGGTAACCCAGTGAGTGCCGGGATCTATTTTGCGAGATTCCAATCTGGTACATTTAGCCAAACCATAAAAATGGTATATTTGCGCTAAGTATTTAGCTCCCAGGAAATTAACAAGCATAGTCGACTATCTCTGAGTAACGATCCGACAAGGATTCATTTTTGCAGGTCTGGACCAGTGGGGTGATGATTTACCTCGCGAGCTGCGTTTTCTCTGTTTGCACCGCCTCGTGCTGATTTTTTAAAAGCGTTGGATTGATCCAGCTAATTTTGATTTGGCTATAATTTGCACTTGCATTGACAACTAATAATTAACACTTTGGAATTAACTTTTAATTCTATTTAGGTACTATTTTTACTGAGCTAATTCGATGTATAATTTTATCTCATTAGATTCTAATTACTGATCAAAAATGGAGCAGTAGGACATGCTTATAAAAAAAGGCTCGGGAATAAAAAGTTCTCTGATAACCAGTCAAAAACAATATCTCAAGAGACGACAATTTATAAAGTACTCTCTGGCAGCGGTTGGCAGTCTTGTTTTGGATAAATCACAACTATTTGCAGAGACAAGCGAATCTGAATACGCAAAACTTCCAAATATTATACCAAGCTCGTATAGCACTAATGACAAAACAAATTCTTGGGAGCATATTACGACCTACAATAACTTTTACGAATTCGGCACGAGCAAAGAAGATCCCGCTGAAAATGCCCATTCACTAAATCCTAAGCCTTGGAAGATCAGCATTGAGGGGCACTGTAAAAACCCCGGTGAGTATGATGTTGACGATCTTGTAAAAAATAATCAACTTGAGGAAAGAGTTTATCGCTTGCGATGTGTGGAAGCGTGGTCCATGGTAATCCCCTGGGTAGGAATACCATTAAAAACGGTGCTTGACCGAGCTGAGCCCACATCAAAAGCTCAATTTGTGGAGTTTGTCACTCTTCTTGAACCAAAACAAATGCAAGGCCAGAACAGTTCCGTATTGCAATGGCCTTACCTTGAAGGTTTGCGGATGGATGAGGCTATGAACCCCTTAACAATTCTTGCCGTAGGTTTATATGGAAGAGTCCTGCCGAGTCAAAATGGAGCCCCAATCCGTCTTGTCGTCCCCTGGAAGTATGGTTTTAAAAGTATCAAATCAATTGTCCGAATTCGTTTTGTTGAAAAGATGCCAGTGAATACCTGGAATGTTTCAGCACCAGCTGAATATGGTTTTTATGCCAATGTAAATCCAGGGGTGGATCATCCCCGATGGAGCCAGAAAAAGGAACGTCGCCTGGGCAGTTTTTCGAAGAAGGAGACACTGCTATTTAATGGTTATGCGGAACAAGTTGGTCATATGTATACTGATTTAGATTTAAAGAAATGGTTCTGAGAAGTTTAAGATGAAAATATTTAAAAGTACTGTTTTTACGGCTGCTTTATTACCTGTAGCCTATCTCATTTTTGGTCTGGTTGGTGATAAGCTGGGTGCCAACCCTATAGAAACACTTCTGCACAAAACCGGATTTTGGACATTAACTTTTCTAATGATTACGCTTAGTGTCAGCCCTGTTAGGAAGCTTAGCAACTGGAATAAAATCATAAAATTTCGTCGTATGCTGGGTTTGTTTGCCTTCTTTTATGCCTGCCTGCATTTCACAATTTATCTTGGTCTAGATCGCCAATTCGAATGGCAGGAAATTGTTGAAGATCTTTCAAAACGTCCTTATATCACAATTGGCTTTACAGCACTAGTTATGTTAGTTCCCCTAGCAATTACATCTACAAAAGGCTGGATCCGTAAGTTGGGAAAACGATGGCAGAAATTACATCGATTAATTTATGTTATTGCCACTGCCGGAGTAGTACATTTTTGGTGGTTGGTTAAAAAAGACATTACAGAACCACTGATATTTGCCCTAATACTTAGTTTATTAATGACTTTCAGACTAGCGCTATTGAAAATAAAGCTTCAAGCCATACAGAAATAATTATATACTTTTCCTGCTTACACCACTACAAAGTGGTAGAAATATTGTATGTTAAAACCGCGCAATATAGCCATACAAGATGACCGCTTTGATTTGAGCAAATAATTTTATGCCTCTGGTGAAATTGGATTCGCAGGGTGCTGTGAAGGGAAAATTCCCGGGCTCTCAATCACACTCATACTTTTCCACTTGCCTCCCAAAAACCGGCCCCAAAAAGTTAACCCCATTGTTATTATGAAAAGTGAGCAGAAAGCCCATGGCAGATAAAGGCTTGAGTGAAATATGTCTACAGCTATGTAAGTTGGAATAATCAATACAAAAATAGAAAGGGCGGTGGTAATTCTCATGACAAAATGTGTATCACCGGCACCCTTCACCGCTGAAGAGTATAAGATGCTGAGGGTGTCAAACAGGGCATAGACTGCTACAAAACGAAGTAAAATTATTGAAACCCTGACAGTTTCTGCAGATGCATTAAAAGGGGCAATAAAGACCTCTGGCAAAAAAATGTAGAGAAGTGTACACAGGATCATATACAACATTCCCAGTTGAACTCCCGAATTGGCAGCATAGGCCGCGGTCTCGGGTTTTCCAGCGCCAATGTTCTGACCCACGCTCATAGAGAGGGCAATCCCCAAACCGAGCATTGGCATAAATGCCAGACTATTGATGTTTATGGCAATGTTCGTAGCCGCAAGTTCCATTTGACCAATGCGACCGAGAATGAGAATAAATCCGGTAAAACCCATGATCTCCAGAAAAAAATGCCCCCCGCTTGGTAATCCATATTTTAAGAATCGTTTCATAAACGAGATATCCCAGGATCTGGATGAAAAGACATGGAATCGAGATTCATTTTTAGGACGAAAAATCAAAATTACATAAAGCAATATCGAAGAAAATCCTGCAATGATGGTGGCAATGGCAGCGCCGGCAATGCCCAGTTCAGGGAAGATCCCGATACCGAAAATTAACAGATAGTCTAGGATGATGTTTGTGACAGTCGTGAATAAGTTGACCCACATAACTGGCCAGTTATTTCCCTGCCCGGTGAAAAAACCAGCAAAGGCAGCAGAGAGGATCGGTCCCAGGCCACCAAAACAAAGAATTCTGAAGTAGCTACTTTCCAATAGCTGTATTTGTTGGTTGTGCCCGATGAGTTGAAATAGTTCGGTGGATAATGGTGCTATCAAGAGGATAATAATGGCTCCAAACAGAGAGAGGTAGAGGCTATGCCAGAGTACAGTCCCAACCTTATGATCTTCCTTCGCTCCTATATACTGCGATACAAAAGTGCCGGCATAACTGACGGTACCAATAAAAAGACAGATAAATGAGAAATTTAAAATCCCGGCCGGCATTGCTGCAGCCAGCGCCTCTTCTGAGTGCCAGCTGAGAAACATGCGATCGACGAATTGTTGAATTGACCAGGACCCGGTGCTCAGGATTAAGGGAATTGCAACGACGAGGATATGACGGTAACCAAACTCTGCTCGCCATCTGGATTTCATGTAGTTAAGCATTTATTGAAACCCTTTACATCTTAGGTCAATCTGCAATTCTGATTCACAGCGGGGTAAAAATGATTAGAATATTTTCACTATTCTATCAACAATATTTTTGAACCTATTAATAGACATTATTTTGATGTTTGCAATAAATGAATTTTATCACCGGCACTCACAGACTACCCTGGTTGTGGATAAAGGGTAGGTGAGTGGGATAGAGCGGATTTTATTCTAAAAAAATCCAGATCTCCAATAATCGGTGATCGGAAGACTCAATAATGGGTGTCGCGGATCGAAGATTCTAATTTTAAAAAAACAGGCCTCTCTGGTAGTTCAACTACAAGGTGAATCAACTTGAAATAATTCGTTTTTAGTCATCATCATCTGAAATTTTTAGCCCGCCTAACCCTCCAGCCACAAAAAGATAATCTCCCTTTACCTTTACATGGTTTACGGGAATAAAATTAAAAGTGAAGACGCCGAATGGATTTATCGCATTTTTAAGCTATTCTATTTTGAATTTCAGCTGTCTCGTGTTTCTCGTCATATTCCTTAATAGTCAGCCTGAATGTGGTTCCAACATCCTTTTCACTAATTAAATCAATCGAAATGTCATTCATTTCGCAATGTTGTTTCGCAAGTGACAAACCAAGACCAAGCCCTTGATATCTTTTTGTATACCCGACACTTTCTTGAGAGAAAGGTTCAAATATCTGCTCTTGATATTCCTCTGAGATCCCGATTCCCGTATCCTCAATTGCTAAAATTACATTGTCCCCATGTTTTTTCGTTGAGATTTTTATATAACCTGCGTTTGTGTATTTAAATGAATTATCAAGCAGTACAAATAGTACACTGTCGACACTTTTCCTGTCTGCATATATTGAAATATCATCTGCACAGAACTCAGTTTTCAATTCAAGATTCTTTTCCGCGATGATATGGGAATGTTCAATTATAAGACTTTCTATACACTCTTTCAGATCGATCTTTTCCCTGCTTAAGGCGTAGGTTCCGGTTTCCATCTGAGAAATGTCAAGGATTTCATGTACAGTCTGGATCAATCGTTTACCGCTGGTATTGATCATCTCGAAAATTACCTGGTCTTCATCTCCAATCAGATCTTTAAATTTAACTTCAAGCAATTGTGAAAATCCAAGCATGGAATTTAATGGAGTTCTGATTTCATGTGACATATTTGTCATAAAAAGGGTCTTAACATTAAGAGCTCTTTCTGCCTGACTAAGTGCATCTTCCAGCTTATTTTGCGTTATGATACTTTCACTGATATCCCGAATGGCGCCAACAGTCCCTATCGGTGTACCGTTTTTGTCCTTTATTAAAGCAATAGAAAGACTGCCATGGAAATAGTCCCCGTTTTTTTTCTTAAACTCAAGGATGTCAATATTTAGATATCCATCCAGCAATAATTTCGCAAGTTGATCCTTTTTATCTTTGCTGCTGAATATATTCTCTTTGAGTAAGACTAAATATTCCAGGCCTTTTAATTTATTAAGATTGAATCCAAATATCCTTTCAACAGAAATATTGCAGGAAAGAATATTAAACATCATATCAGTTGAAAACACAGCATCAGGGATTGCATCATATGTGGTCTGCAATGTCTGCTTTGAATCAAGCAGCTCAGCCTCAATACGCGTGCGTTCTTCGATCTCTTTCTGTAATTCCTTTGTCCGGTCTTCCACACGATCTTCAAGTTCTGTATTGAGCTGTTCCAGATCGTTTTTAACTAACTCCAGATTGTCTAACATGTGGTTGAATGCCTTTGATAATTGACCGACCTCATCGCTGGATTCTCCAACCGTTCTTTGTCTGAGATCTCCGGCAGTTATTCTTTTTACTACAATAACCATTTTTTTCAAGGGCTTGGATATTATTCCGGCAATACTCAATGCAATCGCTATCCCGATAATAAAAAGGACCAGACTTATCATTAAGATTGAGGCATGAAATCTATAAATTGCGGCGTTGATCCTATTCAGATATGCGCCCAAAAAAAGTTTACCAATTTTCTCTTCACCCAGCCAGATATCGGCTTGGATTTTTTCAATTTGCCATGATATGTCAGTGTACGGAATGCTTGCCTGGATATTATAATTGTATTTCTCCGCCTCTTTCAAATTGTACGCTGAAAACAAACTTCCAGTTGAATCGGTTATTATCAAATATGCTATATCTGGATTACGGATGGTGCCCGCTAAGACCATCTCAGCTTCCTTATGATCATCAAAGTAGAGAGCCGGTCCGATACTTAGACCAATCATCTCAGCGTTATTTGTATATCGCTCAACAAAAGAACTGATAGCCTGTTTTTGATAGATGCTTGGGAAATAATAATAAATGAATATTGAAATACCGCCAAGCAACAAGGTTATGGGAAAGACTAATTTGAAGTCAATAGACGGGTATGCTTTAAAAATTGCTCGTAGCATGGATATTTGCTTTTAGTGATACGTCAATAATATATGCGCATTATTGACTGATATAAGCGCAGAAGTGATCATCCTTTTACAGTTACCATCTTTAATAATTGAGAACTAAAATCTGCGCCGATCAATTTACAAACCCCGATATTGATAATAATCTCAGGTTTACCCCCTTTTTCGCTGAAGGTTACTGATACATTTTGATCAATGTAGGTCTGCACACCGCTCATGCTGAGTATATTATTGGAATTTAAGACAGCTATTATTGTCTCAACATTTACTGCGCGCAACGGAGCAATATATGCGATTTCGACCTTCTGCCTATTCAACTCTTTTTCCATTTCTGCAAAATTATCTAGCTCCAATGGTATAATGCGTATTGGTCTGCCCTGAACCTTTAATTGATGTATTTTATTCTGTTCAACGAACTCATTCATAATATTTAATGAAGTACGATAGTTACTCTGATAAATAATAGCAATGTTCAGGGTTGCATTTGTGTTGCTTCGCAGGTTCCTTTCAAAAGTCAGGATCTTTTGGACCAGTATATACTGAAGTTCTACTGGAAGTTTTATTTCCTGACTAACGATTACATTCGGTAGTAGTATCATAACTGTTAACACCAGTATATGTAGTAATCGTTTCATGTTCACATCTTAAGAATAAATCAAGTGTCTCTGATTAAACAATATTCCTTATCTATAAAACTAATTCAATGTTGAATAGGAAAGTTCTGCCGTCCTGCCTTATTGAAGGCAAATCTTCCGCTGATATTGGTGTAACATGTTCGTAGCCACCCGGTAAAATCAATCTCAGCATCAAGGAGATTCTTGACCCGTAATGATACCCTGAAATGATCTAACAGCATGGGGCTCGCTAGCTGCAAATTGACCAAGAATATTGGTTCCGTTTTTGTGCGAAGTACTGTTAATCGTTCAGACTCATATTCCAATTCAAGCGCTGCGGAGAGTATGGGTGCAAAATAGTAGTAATTACCCGCTTTTAGCATTTGGGCTGGGGAATTAGTGAGCTTCAGCCCAGTCCTGGTATCTTCTGTCTGCTGATAAATATATGAAATATAACCATGCATAGACCGACTAAACCGGTAGCGTAATTCTGCTTCAATCCCGGAGGATTTAATCTCGCCAACATTTTGATATTGTCCAAGTGAATCAACCGGATCGATTACCGGATCGATCATTTCTTTCATCTGATTATTAAATAGAGAAACTGTTGTGTACATCTGTTGTTTCAGCCTTTGTTCCCAGACAATTTCATAAGTGGAGATTTTTTCAGAATTTAATTCGGAATTTCCTTTCACCTCAACTTCGTCATCGTAATAGCTCTCGTATATATTTGGAGTACGAAATGCGGTTCCCAGAAGGGCTTTGAAAGTAGTTTTTAGCAGGGGATGATATATTATTGCCGCTCTTGGGCTGGTTGTGCTGCCATAAGTTGAATAATTATCATTTCTGACACCAAATAAAACTGAAAGATTTTCCAGTGCCTGGTACTCGTTTTGAACATAAAATGAGATCAGATTAAATGGATAGTTGTCATCATAATATGGCGGGTCATCATCCTCGATTGTGTAATCATCCCAGGCTGTGTAATCTGCTCTGAAATTATTTATTGATTCGACACCCACAACCAGGCGGTCAGATGGAGAGATATCCCATTGATAACGTAATTCGATCCCAACACGGTCTCCATAGGTTGTTTCGTAGTAATTGTAAACTTCTTCCTCCTCTTCATAAGGCCACACACCTTCGAAGTAATAGCGATCAGCAAAGACTCGTAAAAACAGGTTCATATTCACACCAATATTGTTCTCATACTTTATATCGAGGAAACTCCAATTATCTACAGATTTTGCGTCGGGATTATTAAATGCGATGTAGTAAACAGCAGTTGGAATTCTCTTTGAACGAGAAGATACAAAACCTTGAAACGATAGATTCCCGTACTTGATTGTTGTGTTTAACCCATAATATTCGTTCAGGTCCATCCCCTCGGCGATGCCATTGTTGGTTTCCGGTGAGTCATACTCAGCAAAATATAGATCATCCCCCGTTTTCTTTGATAGCATTGCGGCAAAGGTAAAATCTACTCCTCCTGCAGTCTTCCTGCCGTATGCAGCACTACCCTTGATCTCTCCAAAACTTCCAACTTCAATGGATGATTCGATGCCATCCTATGGTATTACCATCTCTCGTGATAACATTGATAACCGCAAACATTGCACTGGTACCATAGAGTGCTGAACCTGGACCTCGGATTATTTCGACACGATCTACAAGACGTAAATCTAGACCAAAGTAGGTTCCAAATGGCGCAGAGCCATAAACTGATTCGTTTAAAGAATGCCCGTTTAGTAGAAAGAGTGTCCGATTGTTGTAATCTGAAGGTCTACTGAATCCCCGCACACCGACATATTCATAATTTCTGTCGTTACTTATATAGAATCCCCGGATAGTGTTCAGGAGTTCATCCAATGTTCTATAACCATAAGCCCTGATGTCGTCAGATGTCACAATTGATATTGAGGCAGGTGCTTCGTATGAGAATTGCTCATACTTCGAGGCGGTACTCACCTTGATATTCAAAAGGGCTTCCAGAGAGGCCAGATCCGAATCCTCCACATTATCCTGAGCAAGAGCGGGTGTAATTAAAATGGCACTCAGAATAAGTCCCACACACTGTCTAATGTCTTTCATTTTGATGTTCCTTACATTTTGACTGACCGGATTTTCATTGATTATCTCAAGCATAATTATATTGACATTTTTCCTTTTTGACCAAGCAGATCTCGGATGGTTTTCATAAATTCTTGTACGTCAAAAGGTTTTCTAAAAGTAGAATCTGCACCAAATGTAAGCGCATATTTCAGATAATCATATTGGCCAATACCTGTATATCCTGACATGACAATTATTTTTACCTCTGGATAGTCTCTCTTCAGCTCCCGCACTATTTCGATGCCCTCTTTCCCAGGCATGATGATATCCGTGATAACAAGATCTATGGGGTGCTTCTTGAGAAGCTCCATGCCATCAATACCGTTGTCTGAAGTGAAAACTACATAGCCTTGACTTTCAAGCAACTCGATGAATAATTTTCTGATCGAATCATCATCATCCATTACCAATACTGAGGCGGGGAATGTTTTTGTTTCGTTATCCAGCATGACTAGATACTCCATATGGTTCAGGGTTTTCATTATATATTAACCACTGTCAGTAAATGAGCCATAAGTTATTATTAAACAGCGTGTGCTAACCAATCGATCTAAAATGAAGTCGATTGGAATGCATCGTTTGTTATGAGTTCCCAATTAAATATTGGTTTATTTTCTCGATCACTGCCGCTCTATATACTGGTTTATTTAGAAAATCATCACAACCAGCATTAAATGCATTCAGCCTGTCTGATTCAAATACATGGGCCGAAACAGCTATGACGGGCAATTTCATCCATGCTTTTTCCTTCCTTAAAAATCGAACAAAATCAAGACCATGCTCATCACCCTCAAGGGATAGATCCAAGAGAATGATATCAACTTCATTGTCGCTAATTTGTTGCTTGGCGCTTTCAACTGAATTTGCTGAGAGTATGATAAAATCATTCTTTAAATAGAGGTACATCAGTTTCAGAGATCCAGGATCATCCTCAACAACGAGTACAGTCAGTTTTTTTTCTTCAAAGTTCATATCAAAAGCACTATTCGGTTTTTCCCATCATTGCAATAAACATTATAACAATATACATAATCTATAATTTTCAATTTCTATGCCAGCTGAAAAATAACCCATAACACCATGTTATATATAAAGTTCTGAAGATTCTCCTTATTATCATAGAGCAAGAAGTGTAAGATAAAGTAGACACTTATTGATAATAATTGAATAATTTTCTGATCTATTTGATCTATTCGATGCTAAATATATAATAAATAGGAATATATGTAGAAGAATTGAATAAGATGACAATAATAATCTTGTATTCTGGTTGCTTTAAGTTTAAGCTAAAGAAACGAGTTCGGAGGCAGGTAAGTGAAAGGCATGCGATTCCCGTGCATCATTCATAACTCCTGGTCAATACGATTGATAGGATGAAAACTGAAGATACTGTTTGGTTATATCAGGGAGATTTATGCAGGAGGTAGAAAATGTTCAAGTTTAACATGATCTCCACCATAGCGCTGCTTTCAACAATACAAATTTATGGTCAAACATCCACCTGGTCCCAAATACAGGATGAAATATAAAGTAATAATTGCACGGTCTGCCATTATGAGGGATCATCCTTTGCTCAGCCGTTTCTGGAAGCAGAGGAGAATTTTAAGACAGAATTCAGACTGGTATTAAGCAATATCGATAAGGAGAGTGAAAAATGAGAGTTTTACTGCTAATCATAGTGATGGGAGTCATCCCACTTTTTGGACAAGGTGATGGATTCGGCATTGGTCTGGCGCTGAAGGATGGAGTAGGTCTGGCAGCCAAGTATTGGCTAAATCAAAAAGCAGCCCTTGCAGGGGTGATTAACCAAAACGGAGTGCAAGCAGATTATCAGCTTCACAATTATGACAAGATCAGACCAGAGGAGGGCCGAAATCCGGTTTACTACGGTTTGGGAATCAATTTGGGTACACAAAAAGCCGACGATGACACGGAAGTATCAATTGGGGTTCGAGTGCCTCTTGGGATTTTGAGTTATTACCAGAAGGATAACTATGACCTTGATTTTTATTTAGATCTGGTTCCCACCCTGGATGTCACGCCAAATACGCATTTCTGGGTAGATGGAAGCATTGGATTTCGGTATTATTTTTAACTTCTAATCATAAGCAGTGCTGTGCAGTTGGTCGTCGAAGATGGGGGAGATTAGAAGACGTGGTTATTTTGTATGTGGTAGCAACTTTTTCGTCATAAAATGACAGGACTGGCCTTTAGGATAATCTGGCAAAGTAGCCATTAGATTGTAACCCAATTTTTCATAGAATGATCTCGCCTGCCAACTGGTGGATTCTAATAGTGCCAGCTCAAAACCATTTTCAACCGCATACTGTTCTGCCAACTCAACCATTGCTGTTCCCTTCCCTTGCCCACGAGCTTCCACCGAAAGCCACAATAATTCAATATGCAGCGTATTCCAAAAGCAAATAGCTCGCAAGCCACCCAGGACTTTGCCATCACCATCCCGAAGGAAGATAGAGAACTTGATCATAGCCTCCGCAGGTTCAAGATCCCTGATTGTCTCATGATTGAAATTCACAAGTCCCTGACTGATTGTGTTTTCATCCTCTGGCAAGGGGCTGGTGCTTAGTTCGATATTCATGGAGACTCCTTGCATCTGTTAGCCACTTGCATTTGCGTCACTTTCTAGCCGGGTTAAGGATCGCTTTTCAATATATAAATTAAAAAAGTGAATAATCCAAAATGTTGAGCTTCGATTATAAACAAGCAGATCGTTTCTCAGTTCAAACCAGCATAAACCGTAAATTCTTGATCAAAATCAGATAACCCAGACCAATGAATTGGAATTTTATTCAAAAGAGAGTCTTCATATATGTTGATATATTCCTATATGGGTATATATTATAAACATGGCACGAGCTCGAACTACTTTTGATCCATTTAATGCACTGGCAGAGCCGAAACGACGAGCGCTGCTTGAGGCGCTGGTTGTCAAGGAACTCACGGTTAATCAAATTGTGGAAATCATGAAGTGGAGCCAACCCATGGTTTCAAAGCATCTCAGTGTTCTGAAGCAAGTGGGATTGGTTTCAGAAAGAAAAGAAGGCCGATATCGCATCTACAAAGTGAATGCCGCTCAGCTGAAACCAATACAGAAATGGGTAATCCAGTTTGAACAGTATTGGAGCAACAGTCTGGATCACTTGGAAGTCTATTTAAACGAAGTACAATCCAAAGAGGTGAAAGATGGATAATAAGAACATAATTACGCTGGAACCGTCAATATTTACTCGAGAGTTTAATGCCCCAATCCAATTGGTTTTTGATGCCTGGACACAGCCAGAGCATTTGAAAAACTGGATGTTCCCGCAAGCAGGTTTTACCTGCGAGTATGTATCAGCCGACATCAAATCAGGCGGATCCTCTCTACACAAGATGATCACTCCCGATGGATATGAAATGTGGTTGCTGACAAAATATGAAGAAGTGAATTCTCCCGATACTCTCGTTTTCAGACAATATAATTCAAACCAAGCCGGTGACATTCTGCCCAATATGCAAATGCCCACCTGGCCAAAAGAAATGAGGGCAACCGTCAAGCTTGAAGAGGTGGGTGGCACAACTAAATTGCAATTAATCTGGCAAGCGATTGACCCGACCAAAGAAGAAGCCGAAACCTTTGAAGCCTCTCGCTCTCAGCATGGCAACGGTTGGAACGGAGGATTCGAGCAGCTCGCCATTTATCTTGAAACCTTGTAAAAAAGACCTGAAAACTAAGCTGGGCATAGGACTAAACTAGTCATCTAAGGGAGGGGAGACCCTCCCTTTATTACGCTCACAATTCTACTCAAGCGGCATCGATAATTGTTGTTTGGACGGTTTTTCTTCTGGTATGCCGATCTCATAGGGGTTTTCAGGATCATTACTCCATTCAAACCAACCCCCATCGAAAATGGAAACAAATTCCCAGCCCATTAGCCAAGTAGAGAACCAGGCCTCACTTGCTCGCCAACCCGTACCACAGTAAAAGGCCAGATGTTTATTGGGCGTAAGGTTTGACTCTGACAACATGGCTTCAATTTCATCAGAACTGCGCATGGTATCATCATGATTACGATAATTCTCCATATGGTATGCGTCGGATCCACAATTCCCAAATACGGCTCCTGGGATACGTCCCTTCTTCTCGATGTAATGATATCCGCTCACTTCACCTATAAATTCAGCCCAACTTCTTACACTAACTAGCTCAGATTGGGGATCGGAAAGGTACTGCTTCGCATTTTCTATAAGGGTGATATATTCAGGATGTTCCGGAATGGTCAAGCCACTTGACTTAACTTTTCTGGGAAGTGATTCTTCTCTGGTTATACTGCCCCCTTCTTGGAGCCAGGTCTCCAATCCACCATCCAGTACATGCACGTTTTTAACACCAGCATACATGAGTAACAATGCCGCACGCATGGACGCAAGTTGACCCGCCTGTTGACCTGGATGATCCTGTGTCATGTTGGGATCTGAGGTCCGGCCATATAGTACCACTTTTGTGTCGGCTGTGATACCATGGGCACATAGTTCTTCCTCAAGTTCCTGATTGCTGCGATGGTTCCAGGTGGTTTCATCCTCAAGAGCCAATGTGTCCAGCCAGATAGCACCGGGGATATGTCCGGCGTCATAATCACCCCAATTATCGAAATTTACATGGGCCAGGACAAATTCGGTTTGCGGATTGTTTGAGTTTAGAACATTCTTCAGCCATTCTGGATGTACGAGGTGTTGGAAACGAGGGAGTCTGTTCACCGGTAAAATTGGGTCATTAAGGTAGATGAGCATACCATCAGCATGAGTTTTGATGGAGGTGAATCTAAGCGATCGCAGATGCTTAGCGGTAGCGTCGATTTCCTGGCTACCATAACCAGTAATGACAATCTGTAGCGTTTGTGAAAGACCTTTCTCATGCAAAATTCGAATTGCATCATCCTGGCTCAGTTCACTAAACCACCTCGATGGGAATGAAATAGCTCCCGGTATATGACCGCCACGTTCTTCGCCTTTTAATGGCCAGCCGTTGTAGGCGGCTGATGGACGGATATCCATAATTATTGTGTCTTTGTTGTCAATTAGGTTTACTAATTCAGCAGTCGAACATTCAATTGAGTTTGTCATCACACTCCTCGTAAATATTAAAAATCACAATTGTTCTGGCAAATAAGAAAGCCGCCAATTCGAGAGTCAAAGCCTCCTTGGATTGGAAGATTCAGCCTAATTTAATAACCCTACCAATATTCCATTGAAATTCATGTTGTCGATAGATAATTCATCTACAAACCCAAAATATGAAATGCATTCACTATTCTGTGAAAACTTAATCAGTTTGAATCGGAAATATCCGCCATTAGCTAGGAATTATCCTCCTCTTACTTTGCTCATCCATTGGACGAGCTTCATATTTTAGCGACTGACTACTTGTTTCGAGGAGGAGGTGGACCACCGCCGGGTGGAGGAGGACCTCCGCCAGGTTGATGCTGGGCATTTGGTGGTGGAACGCTTCCACGGGTCAACTCCTTTGCTAATGCTCGCAGACGTTCCTTTTGAACTGGAGTACAGATGCTGTTCAGCTGGACAAAGTGACTGTATAAAGCAAAATCCAATTGGGCATGTATATCCCCAATATTGAGGGAAAGTTTATTTGCCAAGCTCGAATCTGCGTCTGGATTGAAGGCCAGGAGAATCAAAAGTTCTGAAGAATCCTTAAGTGCATGGACTAGTGGTTGATTGGCCCGGAAATGTTCTCTGCGGATGATGTGCATCTGTTCTACTTGTTCTGGAAAAAGATCCAGTTCAGTCTTAAGAAAATATTCGAGTCCATTTTTAGGACCCTGTGGTCCTTGTGGTCCATGAGATGACCGTTCATGCAGGAACATACTGGTAACCATGGCGAGATTGAGTATTACCAATAAGGCAATTGTATATTGCATCCATCTACGTTCTTTAATCATATCAAGCATCTTATTGATTCTCCCCGTCACTTAAGAGATATGTATCAGAATAATTTAGACCATACTGAGTAGATAAATTTTCGATATTGGTCATGCGGGCACTGGACACTATTTCGGCGGAGCTAAACGTCCAAAACATGATCAAGATATTCAGCACGACCAGACCCGCCATCATTCCAGGTTTTAGCGCCTGTATGAACCATGGCTCTTGTGCACTATCTGCACCACTACTCTCCTGTTTTATGCGATTTGTCAATCGCTCATAAAACCATGGATCCATGGTTGGTGGAACATCGGAATTAAAGGAATCCAGTGTTTTATTCACTTGATCCTGGATTCTATGGTCACTTGGTTTTTTCATAATTACCTCGGGCTATTCATGTAATTCACACGCGTCGAGAAGTATTCCGTCAGGTGCCGTTTCAAGTTTTTTCGACCCCTGTGCAGTAAACCCTCCACAGCTGAAACCGAGGTCTGCATAATGTCGGCAACTTCCTGATTGCTATAATCTTCATAATTGTTCAGGGTGATGGCAACGCGTTGGTTCTCTGGTAATTTTGCCACCGCCCAGGCCAACATACGACTTTGTTCCGCTTGCATCAGATCTCCTTCTGGAGTTGAATCAGAGGGGACATCAATTTCATGTTCATCACTCCCGATGCCCAACAGGGCTTTCACAGAGCCCAATCTTCGTTTCCGATTTTGGCGTCTCAGATAGTCCAGACTTTTCGTTACTGCGATCCTATAGATCCAGGTCGATAATTGGGCATCTCCCCGAAAGTCATCCATGGATTTATAGACCTGGATAAAGACTTCCTGGGAAATATCCTGAGCATCTTCACGTGATCTCAAAAAACGGTAACAGGTGCTGTAGACCCGCTCCTGATGGATGCTTACGATATCGCGAAATTCGTTTTCTGCTTTAATCCTATTATTGCTACTCACTCAGATTCCTGGTTTTACTTCAATATAGGTTCAGCAAACTTCGTCAACACGATATCATTTTTCACCTGTCAGCTTACCTTGCACCTAATGAGACGCCATTTTATTGAAAATCATTTGCTCAAAAATAAAAAATAAAAAACCGCAAGGTTTCCAGCTTGCTGGCGTCTCAACAAACAGTACAACTGAACGACCACACAAGCAAAAGGAGACGGTTATGCAAATCTATAGAAAAATTAACAAAGGAATTCTTATCCTGGGAATGATACTAATCTCAAGTACTCTTTGGGCTCAGCCTGATGGTGGACAGCAAGGACCACCCCGGCTACCCGATTCAAAGCAGGTCGGGGAGATGGTAAAAGAAGTGAGTCAAACGCTGGCGCTGACCAAGAAACAAGAATCCCAGATCTCGAAATTGTATTTCAATCATTTTGAGCAGGCCCGACAGATGATGGATAAGGGCAAAGCGACCCAACAAGACCACCACAAAGCGATGGATGCCTTGAGAACTGATTTTGAGAAACAGGTTGCCGAGTTGTTGAGCGATGACCAAAAAAAGGCTTACGAAGAGCTCAAGAAAAAACGTGGTCCAGGACCGGGACAACAAGGCTCAAAGCGAAAGTGATTTAGAACCAAAATACAAAACGAGAGATCTTATTATGAAATCAGCACTTTTAATCTTACTCACAACCGTCCTTATTGCGATTTCTAGCTGTAGTGAAACAAAACCTTCAGCCGTAGAGGCAACCGATAATTTGCCCGACATCAGTGGCTTTCCAGTGGTGAGCACCAATCAGTCCACATTCTACAATAACAATAGCGAAATATCTGATCCGGTTTCAGGTGAGGTGTTTTACGGTCAAGATGCCCAGTACTCCAATAACGAACCCAGCTATCAGGATAATGGCGATGGTACTGTTACTGATCTAGTCACTGGATTAATGTGGGCTCAAACTCCTGATATGGATGGGGATGATGATATCGATGCCTCTGACAAAATGACCTATGATGAAGCCCTGGCCGGAGCTGCCTCCTATAATCTGGCAGGCTACGACGATTGGCGCCTGCCCAGCATTAAGGAGCAATATTCTCTGATCCTATTCAATGGAGTTGACCCCAGTGGATACGAAGGGACATCTACAGATGGGTTAATTCCATTCGTCGATACAGAGTACTTCGATTTTGCCTACGGAGATACAGATGCCGGGGAACGCATCATCGATTCTCAGTACGCCAGCTCCAGCATGTATGTAGATGGTGAATTGCTGTTCGGTGTTAATCTGGCAGATGGACGTATTAAGGGATATGGATTACATATGCCCTTTGGTCCTGGTGAAAAAACCTTCTTTGTCATGTACGTACGTGGGAATACAACGTATGGTATAAATGATCTCGTTGATAATGGTGACAGTACCATTTCCGATAATGCAACTGGATTAATGTGGATGCAAAATGATAGTCAGCTCTCAATGGATTGGGAAGATGCCTTGAGTTATGCTGAAAATCTGGAAGCTGCGGGTTATTCGGATTGGCGTCTACCGGATGCGAAGGAGTTACAGAGTATCGTGGATTATTCCCGCTCTCCAGGAACGACGAGCTCTGCGGCAATTGATCCGCTTTTTGACGCGACTCAAATCACGAATGAGGCAGGACAGATAGATTACGCCTGTTATTGGACAGGCACAACCCATGTTAACTGGTCGAATGTGGGTGGCGCCAATGCTGCTTATGTGAGCTTTGGACGAACGATGGGTTTCATGGGAGGTACCTGGGTGGATGTGCATGGAGCCGGTGCTCAGCGTAGCGATCCTAAAACAGGTGATCCAGAAGAATTTCCAACTGGTCATGGTCCGCAGGGTGATGCGATACGAATTTTCAATTATGTACGCTGTGTACGCACAGTCCAGTAAAATTAACCTTTCGCCCCTGAATGGGTCAAATCAACTAATATGGAAGAATGCAAAATAGTGAAGCCAATAAAATCATCTTTTGAAAAAGTTGCAGCCTCATTCTTTTCAATTATCGATAAGCTAATCATTCTTTCCATTATGCTTTCAATAAGCTGCTCTGATACCACCACTTCCCCAATTGTAACTGTCGATGATCCTGATTTTGAACCCATAGATTGGACCACAGAAACCCATGGCAAAGCTGCGGACCCAAATTTCGATGAGGTTTTTGATGATACACAAGTTAAACGATTCGATATTGTTATTTCTTCAGATTACTGGCAGAGTATGCTGGATGATATGACCGAGCAGTATGGTGATTTTGGAAGCGCAGGCGATCAGCCCGGTGGTGGTCCGGGAGGAGGTCCTCCTGGTGGCGGGTTAGATGAAGGTGCTAAAGATCCAATTTTTGTGCCAGCAGACATCTATTATAATGGCACTCAATGGTATAAAGTGGGGGTCCGTTTTAAGGGAAATTCAAGCTTACGAAGCAGCTGGTTGTCAGGAATATTAAAGATGTCACTCAAATTGGATTTTGACGAGTTCGAAGACGACTATCCACAAATCAGCAACCAACGGTTTTTGGGATTTAAGAAGCTTAGTCTTAAAAATAACTATGAAGATAAATCCTTTTTGAGAGAAAAAGTGACAGCCGAAATATTTGAAAACGCCGGATTGGCAGTCTCTCATACTGCCTTTTATGAAGTTTACATAGATCATGGTGATGGGCTTGAATATTTTGGTTTGTACACACTGGTCGAGGAAGTTGATGATACCCTCATTGACACCCAATTTTCCAGTGACGATGGCAATTTGTATAAACCGGAAGGCACGGGGGCCAGTTTTATAGTAGGTTCATTCAATCAATCTGACTTTACAAAAAAAACCAACGAAGACGGTGGCGACTGGACCGATATCCAAACCTTGTTTGAGGTGCTACATGCTGAAAGCAGGGTGACTGATCCGGATTCCTGGAGAACCAGTATGGACTCCATTTTTGATACACAGGTATTTCTGAAATATTTAGCCCTGAATACAGTGGTTCAAAACTGGGATACCTATGGCCGCATGCCACATAATTACTACCTTTATAACAATCCTGATAATGGAAAGCTTACCTGGATTCCATGGGATAACAATGAGGCCTTACAAGAAGGAAAAATGGGCGGATCGTTGAATCTGAATTTTTCGGATCTTCAATCAGGAGCCTGGCCCTTGATCGAGTATCTGTATACAGATGAAGTCTACAGAGCCACCTATGATGCATTTGTAGGAGAAGCTGGTGAGGGTGCCTTCGAATCGCTAGCTATTCAGACCAGGTACTCAGAATACGCGACATTAATAGAACCATACGCAACATCGGAAATAGCAGGATACACATTCTTATCTGGTAGTGGCGATTTCCAGGGCGCCATAGCAGGGCTAAATGCCCACGTAAATAGTCGTGCAAATGCGATTAATGCTTATTTACCATGATAAGTGTTATCACTTGTTAACGATGGGGGATACCTGTTTGCCAATGAGCTCGATAGATTGCAGGAGTTGGGTATGCGACAATCCGGCATTATCCATCTGAAATGTAAATCTTGAAATCCCTCCGAGTGCATTACTATGGCGCAGTATTTTTTCAGCAACCTCCTCAGGGCTCCCAATCACCAGGGCGCCAGTGGGACCGACTTGAGCTTCAAAACGGCCACGACTGACCGGTGGCCAGCCCCGCTCTCTTCCAATTCTGGTGAAAGTTTCAGCATAACCGGGATAATAATCATCCAGGGCGTCTGAGGTGTTGGTCCCAACATAGCCCAGTGAGTGTAACCCCACCTTTAATTGTTCTGGAGGATGGCCGGCTTGTTCACCCGCTTGTCTGTAGAGGTCTACCAGCGGTCGAAAGCGATGGGTTTCACCAACAATCACGGCAACCATGAGGGGTAGACCAAGCCTCCCGGCTCGTATAAATGACTCAGGAGTTCCGCCCACGCCTAACCAGATTGGGAGAAGGCTTTGCAGGGGTCTTGGGTAAATGGATTGCTGCTTTAACTCCGGTCGAAAATTTCCTGACCAATCGATAACCTCATCCTTACGAATTTTGAGTAAAAGATCCAGCTTCTCTGAAAATAGAGCGTCATAATCTTGTAAGTTCAGACCAAATAATTGGAAAGATTCTGTGAAGGAGCCTCGCCCAACCACCATTTCAGCCCGCCCCTTGGAGATCAAATCCAGAGTGGCGAAGTTCTGGAATACCCGGACTGGATCAGCTGCACTCAGGACTGTTACAGCGCTGGTTAGAATGATCTTCTCAGTTCTGGAGGCAGCCGCTGCAAGAATCATAGCCGGTGCTGAATCTAGGAATTCTTTGCGATAGTGCTCACCGATTCCAAACACATCGAGCCCTACCTTATCAGAAAACTCCATGCGTTCGAGTAATTCTGCCAGAGCATTGGCACTTTTGCTTGCATTACCAGCATCAGCGCTGGCTGCGAAACTATCAATTCCGATCTCAATATTCATTTAGATCCTAGGATTTAGATGAGGAATGCGGTGCTCGATACTCCTCAATAAGAACTATTAACAGGAGCGTGCTCGCAATCAAACTCAAGGAGATAATGGGTGCTTTTGAGACAGATAGCAGGAGGAATGCGGCTCCAATTCCCAGAATTATAAATCTGGGCCAGAGGATAATACCGCTTAGACGCCAAACGGTGCCTGCTGTAGATCCAACAAAAAGGACGACACCTAGTCCGAGAGCTGCCACAACCTTGCCCTCAACTGGGTTTGCTGGATGTGATAATATCTGCTCAAGACCGACTGCTAGCGCGATAATTCCACAGAGCAGAGGAAAGTGCCCCAGACTAAAGCCATCTCGGGTTAGCACTACCTGTTTCGTTGTTGGTGCCTTTAGTAATCGTTCTTCGAAAAATTCGCGAATCCAGCCGAAATAGCTCCACCAGAGCAGACACACAATCAGGACTGCGATTCCTCCTGAGACCAACATTTCATTTGTGAGTAAATCGCCAGCAACAGCCGCTGCAGCCACTATGAGTGACTCTCCCAGTGCGATTATTACGATCAAGGCATGGCGCTCAACGAAGTGGGCTATCCGAATGTTCCAGCCCAAAGATTTCCCACCTAGATATGCCGAAAGCATATCCAACACGATGGCTGCTAACCACCACCAGAGGCGAGTCTCTGGATCCGCAAAGGCGCCCAAAAGAACTGACACGAGTCCCAACTGGGCGGCAATGGCAATGACCATAGCTGCGCTTCGCTCACCTCGATCATGCCATGTGACTCTAAGCATAAGACCCCATCCCAGTTGCCGCATAAGTATGTAGGGTACAGCAAACCACAACACTTCAGAATCAAAGGCATGATCTACCGAGACTGCCATGACAAAGGCCACAGCCGTAGAAATCAATGTACCGACACGGACATCCCGCAGGGAAGTGTCTGCAGAATTTAGTGACCAGGTAAATTGGGTCCAGGCCCACCAGACCAACCAGAAGATGAGCAATGACTGACCAACTCCTTGAAGATCCAGATGTTTGGATGTGAAATGGGTTACCTGTGTTATTGCAAAAACAAAAATGAGATCAAAGAAAAGCTCGACAAAGTCAGCTGATTGATCATGGGGTGCGCTGTATCTGTCTTTAGATTTTCCCCTTAATTGAAATAGGGACATTTCTCAGCTCTCCCCACGTTGAATTATTCTCAAGGCTTTGCCTAATTGATAAATCTGTGAATCGCTTCGTTGGCGTTATCTTGATATTCCACATTATTTAAGTCAGAAAAAATTGTGGCTTGGTCAACCAGTGGTCCGGTTAAAACTGATTTCTCGCTGCCATAAAAAACGCCACTTTTGTAGGACTCATCATTGAGACCATCCACGAATCGCTTGGCACCAAGCTCGAGCTTATGCATCAATCCAAAAAGCGGTAAGACTTTAGGTCCGATAACAGTAAAAAAGAATTTCATGGCAGGTGCCAGAGTTTTGCCGGCATCAGTGCCGCTGGTCGACCCAGGACTCATTGTGACAATCCGTACTTCAGGATATTTACGGGCAAGAGACGACATCCAGAGGGCTGCCACATATTTAAGATGAGGATAGGCCGCCGAACCATCAATTTTTTCACCAAAGAACGAACCGTCACAGATAGAAGCAAATTCATCAACGGATGATGTCTTTAAAGCAGGGCGTTTCATAAACATGGCTGGAACACCTCTGGCGCCCTCTGATCCAACATAGAGAGCAACTTTTGTTAATTTATTTGCTTTTAAAAGCTCTTCAGCTAAAACGACATGTCCTAAAACATTTATAGCACAAATTTGAATCACGCCATCCACTGTTTTATCTGCGAATTGTTTCCCACCCATGCCTCCGGCATTCATAACCAGTGCGTCAATCGGTTCATTCAGTGAATTTACTGCAGATCTGACGGAATCTAAATTACTTACATCTATGAGCAGGATTTCAAAAATTGATTTTCCCGTGGACGCTTCCAGTGAAAGTTTAGCTGCTTTGGCTCTTTCTTCGTTGCGGCAACCCAGATAGATTCTTTCAGTTTCATCTAGCAGGGCTAATTGACGGGCAGTATCTTTTCCTAAACCGCCGTTCGCTCCAGTTATCAAAACACTTTTTATCATATCAAATCATTCTTTCAGTTATTGGTTATTTGTAAACCTGATCAGACTATGGCTAATATTATTTCAGTCTAACAGTGGCGTTGACGACTATAAAGCTTGGTACCACTTAGCCAATTCTTCACCAATAAGATGCGGGTTATCTTCTTGGATGTAGTGCACTCCAGAACCAATATCTACTGTTTCCAGATTCTTGAGGTTTTGACGACACCAATCGACGTCAGGGGGTGTGATGATGGCGCCAGGATTGGCATAGAAGAGTATTTTGGGCAACTCTGATTCCTGAAGTTTTTGACTGTAATTCGACATAATTTCGTACACTTCGGCTGGCTGACCATCTATAGGGATTTCGCGAGGCCATTGTCTAACAGGCTTGCGACTCCGAATTGTTTTAAAGGGAGCGAAGTAATTCCCAGTTTCTTCCGCTGACAGTTTTCTGACAATCATTTGAGGCAGGAGTTGGGTCAGGAACATGTTCATCATGCTGAGCATAAACCAACCGATAATCGGTGTGCGAAATAGCTTGAATCCAATCTTTTTATCAATTGGAAAATGCTTCCATTTCATGGGTTGGGTCAGGGCTTCCATGAAGGCAATTCCTTTAATGTTACTCTCATGCCGCATGGCATAGTGAAAACCGAGACCAGAACCCCAGTCATGGATAACCAGGGTGACATTGGACAGCTTTAATTTATCAATAAAGGCTTCAACATATTTAGCCTGGTCAAAGAATGTATAGTCCAGATCTGGCTGATCGGACTTACCCATGCCAATCAGATCCAGCGCGATGCATCTCCCGTGAGGAACCAGGTAAGGAATAATATTGCGCCATAAATAGCTTGAGGTAGGATTCCCGTGTAAAAAAAGTATCGGGTCACCTGCCCCTTCATCGATGTAATGCATTTGTGAACCATGAATTTCGACATATTTAGATTCAAAGGGAAAGTCGGCTGATATTGCTTTTGTATCCATTATACAAGACTCCGTTCTGTTTACAGATTTATACTAATTTCAATTTGAGATAGCTGCCAGTAGTTCATTGACATAGTTCTGGATAGGGTTTCCATTGGCGCCCATCCTTTTAAGCATGGTGAGACCCAGGAACGATCCAAATAAAAACCCTGTCTTTTTTTGAATTAATGCATCGTCAGCTTCTGGGTGTGAACTACGTATTACCGTTTGAAAGGCTTCTTTCACGATGTTTGTGTAGCGCTGAATGACTTCATCAGCTTGATCCCTCACGCTGGAATCCTCAATCATGGTGTTGCAAATGAAACAACCCAATGGATAATCCGTCTCAGAAGTGTCGACAAATTGTTGCAAAAATTGCTTTAAATTTTCTAAGTTTAGCGGGCTATCGCTTAACGGTCGAAGTGTTCTCTGTATGAATAGGTTTTCGTAATAGTATTCCAGAGACTTGACAAAGAGTTTCTCTTTATTTTCAAAGGAAGCATACACACTGAACTGGTTGATTCCCATAGAAGAGGCTAAATCTCGAGTGGTTACTCCACGAAATCCGTGCTCCCAAAAAGAATACATCGCTTTCTCCAGCACTTCGTTTTCATCATATAATTTTTTTCTAGTCATTATCTTTCCTAATCATTTGATTGGTTAAACAAGCTAATTAGGCTGAAGCCCAATGCAAATGAATTCTAATCGTATGCTTAGTTATCTATTTTGGGTTACCAGCTGCCATCTTAGGGAATTAAAAACTTTTGGTTCACAGGAGTAGAAAACCCTTACACAGTAAGGGCTAACGAGTTTTGCTTGCTTAAAAAAAAGCTAGATCTGTTTTGGCTGTAGGCTTAGCGCTCTTGCCCAAATCGCTTTATCCAGCTCAATAATTCTCAAAAAAGTTATCCAGCGGGGAATGGCCCTAAAGGGAGTCCCCGTCCCTTTTGCATTGCTTGTACTTAGGCAGATTCAAGCGCACGTTTTTCCCACACCTCCACATTTACACCCTTAATCAAAAGCCATAAAGGGAAAATAGGAAATTCCCCAATACCCGTATACCCACTAATTATCACACCGAAATCGGGAAAGAGAATAAATGTAGCAAAATCGATCATATAGCCAAAACCTCCAATTATCAACAAGACGCCAATAATCTTTGGAATGTAGCCCGACTTGAAAACCAAATAACCC
This sequence comes from bacterium, assembly GCA_013202895.1. GTDB lineage: Bacteria > Fidelibacterota > UBA8477 > UBA8477 > JABMPR01 > JABMPR01. The sequence continues at coordinate 49,978 of JABMPR010000003.1, forward strand.
ATTGGAAACAACCAAAGCCCCCAAAATATTTGGGCGATAAATACTCCATGTTCGCGTAAATCAAGAAATAGGGGCACCAAAGCTTGCAGTTGATCTGCAGTGAGAGCTGTCAAATAGTCAGCACCGCTCAACAGTAGCAGAGCTGCAAAATGGTTCAGCTCACTCATCATGGTGACAGGGATTCCAACCAGCATGAAAATAACCATAAGCACAGCATGAGTTTTGTTTACAGGTTTTAGCAACTTGTATAAAACCAGGACCAATGGTATATGGCCAACCTGACCAATTAGAGCACTCAAAATACTAAAGCGGAATAGCGATTCAGAGGCCATAATGTTAGTAGCTGTTGTTGCCACATCTCCCGGTACAACGAGGGAAGAGATATACATCATGCCGAAGGCAGCAAATGGGGCAGCAATTAGATAGAGCAGCCCAGCGGCTCTTGCATAATAAAGGGGCGATTTCTCGGTGCTAAGGTTTGTCATTTCAATTTCTCCTGATTTGTGAATGTGCTCTTTATTCTAAAATGTCAAAAACCTGCTTGCCTCCCACATAGGTTTCAAGAACCTGCAAGTCCCGAATCCGGATGGGATCAACTTTTGTAATATCCTCACTAATTACAACGAAATCGGCCAGCTTTCCAGGTTCCAATGTCCCCTTTATGTCTTCCTCAAAAGAGGCGTAGGCTGCATATTTTGTGTATGCGAGTAAAGCTTCCTCCACTGAAATTTTTTGTTCCGGTACCCAACCATCTGGATTCTTATCATCCAAGGTTCGACGAGTGACAGCGGCATAAATCCCTTCCAGCGGAGTGGCTGGTGCCACCGGCCAGTCACTGCCAAAAGCCAGAACTGCCTGATTGTCTAAAAAGGTTCTGTAGGGATGTGTTGTTTTGATTCTTTCTGAGCCAATTAAGCCTTCAGCCCATCTGCCATCATCAATAGCGTGATAGGGTTGCACACTTGGAATAACGCTTGTTGATTTAAACCTATCAAAATCTTCTGGAGCAATGTGTTGAGCGTGTTCAATTCTATGTCTAGTGTTTTTCGTAGCATTTTCTTCCGAGACACGATCATAAATATTTAGTAAGGTCTGAACGGCACTATCTCCTATGGCATGAATCAATAATTGCAGGCCAGCGCTGTCTGCCGCTGATACCAACTGATAAATATCTTCTTGAGTATTGATGAACAGACCTAAATCTTCTGGTTTATCAGAATAGGGTTCTTTAAATGCGGCAGTATGAGAACCCAGTGAACCATCGATAAAGCCCTTCAATCCTCCAATTTTTAGCCATTTATCACCGGCTCCTTCATTAGCTATTTGCTGCTCAAGTTGCTTCCACTGACTTAATGATTGCATGGCATAAATTCGGATTAGCAGGTCCCCTTCATCTCTAGCCATTTGTGCATAATGATAACTTCCCCAATTACTGCTCAGGCCATTCATATCATGAATAGATGTCACCCCATGAGATACCAGATATTGCATGGCAGATGTGAAAGCGGTTTTCTTCTGTGTTTCTGTTAGTGCTGGTATATCCCCCCATAATAAATCCATTGCATTATCCTTGAGAATGCCAGTTGGGAATCCGTCCTTATTTCGAACGATTTCACCTCCTGATACATCGGGAGTTGATTCAGATATACTTGCCAAATCCAAGGCAAGCGAATTTGCCAGAACCATATGACCATCAAGACGACTTATTACAACCGGATTTTCCTTTGTAAATTCGTCAATCCATTCTTTTCGGGGAAGTTCACCACCCCACAGCGTGTGGTCCCAATTTCCTTCTAATATCCAAACACCTGGCGCTAGACCTCGGGCGTATTCCGCTATCCGCTGGGTAAATTCTTCAGGTGTTTTTGCATCTCTAAGATCGATACTTAATAGGCTACTTCCTCCACTCATGAGATGGACATGGGAATCAATAAATCCGGGTGTGATAAATTTGCCGTCAGCATCCACAACAATCGTAGAAGAACTTGTATATTTCTCCATATCCAAATCATTCCCAATCCCCAAAATGGTATCACCAGACACAGCCAGAGCCTGAGCTCGGGGTTGATGTTCATTGCCCGTCCAAATGTTGGCGTTAGTAATGATAAGATCAGCTTTTTGAGTTTCTGGCTGGCAAAACTGAAATAGTGTTATTAAGCTTATAAGTGGAATTAGATTAAATATTTTCATATAGAATTGTCCCCAGGTTAGAAAAGTTAGAAAAGGCAAAGATACCAGCACATAGCCTGGGAAGCAAGGTTGATTCAGACTGGAATTTACAGAGACTGGCAGACCCATATTCAGCAAAGGCTGACGGGTTTAGCTTGCTAAAAATATGTGGCTCTGAATTTGGGTTCTCAGAGACAATATACACGTAGCTTGTTAGTGCAGGTGTTCATGGTGTTGTTGATCTTGGATAGGAAATCTATATCTTGATTGCATGGCGATCTTGGAAAATCTTCTGATTGTACTACTCAACGTTCTTCGGGTTTTAGTACTTTATTAATACGTTTTCCTATTGTTATCATAATAAGTATCGGGTGTTACTGATTCAAGAATGAGCTCTTTAATTTCAGCTTTAGATGCTATTACTGTGCCTGAAATAGATCCCGATTTCCAGATGTTCATACTTCTCTTTAGCGTCTTTTCGCTACCGTTCATATATTTTACTTGTATGTTTTCAAAGCATTTCAGGATAAAATCGTCATAGGTTAGGAGAGACTTTCTTAGCATCCTAATTCTGTTACAGCCGGTTCTTTGGGCTGCTGTTTTTAGGTTAGTGCGCCCACGAAACCTTGCCAGAGCAGGGGAGAGACCGATTTGGATACGACGAAGCCTTTTCAGTACCTTGCTTCGTTCTAAGTATCAGTCTCCTACTGAGAATAGTCACTTGATAGTGTCCATGTTTGAGAAACCCTCGGAATGTTTGGAATCAAGGGAATTGGTTTGTATCAACGAGCCTATAAGCCTCAGTATGAATTATTCTCCAAAATGCGTGATTTGACGTTAGGATGAATGAATCCTGGCAAATTCCAGCGGGCTATTTCTCAGAAATACAATAAAGATATTTAGCCCCACGTAAATACAACTCGTTTCCAACTATCACCGGTGAGGCAGTAAAACTATCCTCAAGTTTATTTGTTGCGATAACCTGGAATTGGGTATCATGTTTAATGACTTTTGTTGAACCATTCAAACTCGTGATATAAATCCTACCGTCAGCGCCGACCGGAGATGCATATATATATCCTAATCCCTCAAGTCGTTGACGAGTAAAAAATTCTTCACCTGTACTGGCATTAAAGCATGCAAGCGTAGCATCAGTCTTTTTCAAAAAGTACAAGCTATTATCGTAAAGCAGAGGTGAAGGGATATAAGGAGTATCCCGATCCAGCTTCCAGACTATTGAATTAGAAGCGCTTATATCACCTTTTGCCCTGGATATATTAATGGCCAGTAAGGCACTTCGCTTTTCACCACTCATAACATACACCATATCATTGCTTGCCACTGGTGAAGGGATAACCTCTTTGGTTAAACCCCTGCTTTCCCAAAGCAGATCTCCAGTAGCCAGATCGTAGCTGCGAACACGTTTTGAAGCACTCGTGATGACCTGGGTTTTTCCCTTGCTCTGAACAATTAGAGGCGTAGCCCAGGAAGTCCCCTCATTGCGGTTTGACCTCCAAATCTCCTGGCCAGATATTTTATCTAATGCAATGATAAACGATTGATCTTCATGGTCCCAGGTAACGATTATTTTATCCTGATATAGCGCGGGTGAGCTACCCTCGCCAAAATTCCTCGTGATATTCATGTCGCCGAAATCTTTGTCCCAGATGAGTTGACCTTGCATATCATAGCAGAATAATCCTCTAGATCCAAAGTTGGCATAGATGTGTTCTCCATCTGTCACAGGTGAGTTGGATGCCCAGGATCCAGTCGTCTGGAATCCTTCATGCGGTAGCGCTTCACAGGCTGTTTGTTGCCATATTATGTGACCATCAGACCGGTTTAAGGCGAATATTTCAAACTTATGAATTTTTGAAGTTCCGACAGTAAATGGGATAAAACCTTTTTTAGCTTTGGTTCGTTTGCCTTGTCCCGGCTCAACTATATCATCTGTTTCGATGGCAGATAGAATAAAAATTTGATGACCCCAGATTATAGGAGTTGCATGACCCAAACCTGGAATCTCGGTTTTCCATTTAATGTTTTTGCTTTCACTCCACTCAATGGGAGGATTGGCATTAGGTGCCACACCATTTGCATCTGGGCCACGCCATTGTGGCCATCCTAGCTCTGAGTCAGTTGTGATTTCAATCCCAAAAACAAGCAGTGGAATTAACATTAAAATGATAAATATCCGTATTAACTTGTTCACAGGTGAACCCTCCCGAATCATAAAATATTTGATAGTAACTAATTTGAAGTATTGGATCAGTTTTAATTCACCGTCTCCAATTCTCCTGCTTTTGTTAGACCTTCAATTTGAAAAAAATGTTGTTTTGTATGTCGCTGCAGCACGTCAGGTTATTGAGACTTCGGCACTTTGACTACTGCGCAACATGACGATCCCCAGCCATATCAACCAAACGATCTTACCCATCCCAAAAACGATCGCTAGCATCAGGAAGAGAGCCGGGATAATTGAAAGGATACCCGCCACACCGAGCACCACGCCAAGGTAGTTGAGTGCCTTGGGAAGCTCTCCTCCCCGTAAAGCTGCCCAACTCACCAGCAGAACCCATGGGCCGCCTAGAATCTCACCAGTTGCACAGCTTAACCCTTCAAACACAGATTCAATCGCCAACCAGACCATCCCAGCTTGAGACGGGTCAGTGCTATAGAGATCGACGACGCTGCCCATGCCGAAATTTCGGATCAAGCCGCTGGCGATGAGCACGGTGGCCCAGATAAGCCCGATTATGGTCGCTATCTGCATCATTGCAGGTGAGCCGGCCTTCAAGCGTTCATAGAGTGCTAGCGCCAGGACAACCATAACGAGACCCGCTATCACATAGGCGATCAGGTTCAATATGTACAGGAAGGACTGGTTATCCACTAGTAATGCTACCTTCTGGACAGCGTCGAAATCGCCAAGAGTGCCCAACACCAGGAGATAACCCACCATAGCAATCAAGTATACTGCTGCCATGCACAGTGCGGCAATAGCACCCATCTTCTCAGAATTATTCATTATTTGTCTCCTTCGATTTAATATTCACGGCTCGGATGTTTGACCACCCACGAACATTCAACCATTTGATAATTGTGCACTATGTCGAGTACTCTTTCGCTCACTGAGTCTATAAATTAATCTATAAGATTACAATTCTTAGCAATCGTAAGTCACCAACGATTATTAATCCTTTGTCGCTTCCCAAGTCAAGTTTGTACTACCACAACCTACCCAGGTTGCGATTAAATCACCAGACGCTGCGGTATTAGAATCAAATTCCCCTGAAATTGTATAAAATAACCCCGCACCCTATACACAACAACTTCTTATCGGTGTCAGAATTTGTCTAGATTTACCATCTAACCCTGTCACAGTATTCGCGAGCCCTTACTGGCTAGGGCTTTCTATCCAATCGGGCATGTTATCGTCACCATCAAGTGTCCCGGTTTGTCCACATTGGATATATTTCCGTAATGTGTCTTAAAATCAAAAAACCCTCGTATGTCCGGGAAATACATGGGATTTATGTGGGCCGGTACAGTTTCAGGACATGGGTAACACAATAATGTCAAGACATAGGTAACACATTATTGGGTTAAACTGGGTAGATACCATGAAAGGAGACTGCC
>JABMPR010000036.1 GCA_013202895.1 bacterium
GTTCCATAGCCATCAAATTGGATGATGGTTTTATCATCAAAGTTCTCGTAATATGTGTTTCCGAATGGATAACCATCCCGCCAGGCCCAGGCGATGATATTATTAATATCATCAGGGAAAGGAAGCGGTTGACCTGAGCAGCATCCACTAGAGCCACTCTCTCCAAAACGGATAAAACCATTTGAGCTTAGAAAAAACTCAGTATAGGTGTTTCCATAAAAATCGAAGTCAAATCCAAGAGGGTAGGGTCCTGAAACATTATCATCTGACATGTTGCCAGTGATATTCATCCCAGTTCCGGAAATGTCTTCCCAGTCAAAAACTGGTCCACCGGCTTCATCACTATCTATCCAGGAATAGCCGAAAAGATCTGGTCCACCGGCGTCTCGAATAACATCAGGTCCGATTCGAGGATCCACAGCTCCCTTTTCTACATCCAAAAGATAATGGCTGGGATGTTCATTCGCTGTGTCAACCGCTCTGGGCGCAAGGTCTACTTCCTCAATACTTATCTCCCACACCAGATCACTACCACCTTCATTACTGATGGTCAGAGTTTGGACCTCGGTATCACCAGTAAAGAGATCTGAATGCAATGATTGAGGATTCCAGGTGATATCAGGTGAGGTAACACCGGTTCCTAACAAATCTACCGTAATTGTCGGGTTCGTCGGATCATTACTGCTAAGGATTACTTCGCCTTCCTGTAATCCTGTAAATGTCGGGACGAAACTTACTTCGAGATTATAGTACCCGCCAGGTGCTACGCTGAATAATGTCTCGTCTGCACCAAACTCTCCGCCCAGAACTTGAATGTCTGTAATATCCAACACATCGGTTCCAGTATTGGATACAATAACGGTACTGATGTATGTCCCATCTATGTATAATTCTCCAAAATCTACTAAATCAGGACTTATGCTGATGCTGGGGGCTCCAGTGACACCAAGGGTTGCCGGAACAATAACCGGATTTTCATCAGGGTCATTACTGGCAATGATTATGTCAGATGCATAATCTCCCGCCATCATGCCGGCCGCATCAAAGGTCACTTCAACATTCTGAGATGAACCAGCAGGAACCACACCTGAAACCATATCAGTGTATAACCAGCTCAGCTCTTCTATGCCATCATCAACCTGATAATAAGGACCATCCCAATCAATAATCCATAAATCTGTACCATCATGTGTTATGGCATGGCGAAAATCAAATATGTCTAAATAAAAACCACCGACCTCAATAGCTTGACCTCCACTTAAATCAAGTCTTCGAATTTCCCCGGAGCCATCATTGGTGGTCCATATATTACCACCATCATGAGCTGGCACCCAGACTATCTGGGAGATGTAGTCACCAAAACTTGACGAGTAGGTCTCTATTATTGTACCCGCGTTATCAAGTATATAAAAATTAGGATTAATTTGGGTCCATGTCTCACTGACAATAAAGTTTTGACCATCCCAGGCAAGGGTGAAAAAATCCATCACGGGGGTGCTGAAGGAACCAATAGGATTGCCTTCAAGATCATATCCATAAACATTCCCGAAAGAACTTCCTATCCAGAGATATTGACCATCCCAAACAATTCCATAAGGTGAATCATTGCCATCTGGCATAAAAGACGATAACAGCTCACCAGTTTGCGGATCCACTTTAAGTACACTGGCAGACGACCACGAAAGCACATATAAATCATCCCCAACCCAGACTGCGCCCGTTGCCCCACCTGGAGATGGAGACCAGTATTCATTGAGGACATCTCCTTCATCACGTGTACCTGAGGAGTGACCAAAAGCTCCACCGCTATTCAGTGGCAACTCATTCGTACTAATACTGGAATTTCTGCTTTCATCAGCATAAAAACCAAGGACTCTTTCATTAAGAACGAATGCATCTTCTGATATCGTTAATGACCATTCCAGATCGCTATCGCCTTCGTTGGCGATAGTAAGTGTTTGGGTCTCCATATCACCTGACAGCAGATCTGCAGATAATGATGCCGGATCAACAGCGATGTCAGACGTTGCAAATACACTGGCTGTCAAAGTTAAAAGTACGATTAGAAAAAATGTTCGTTTCATTTTGTTCACTCCTTAAGCTCAAAATAATCCATCGAGAAATTGTGACCAGTAATTGGAAAATTTCCCATTCTCAACTGATCCCTATATTTTTGTAACATCGTAGACATCTTTGATCTTTGGCATAGCTAATCCGTGAGAAATGGTACAATCTATTACCCAGACTGTGAGTGAAAAGCGCACTGCTGCCTCCAAAAAATCACAAAATATCTTGAGTTGTTCTATCTTTGTACTCTATACTTTTTCCCCGCAATCAAAAAGAGAAATAAGATAAGCTGGCTCCTGCTTGACGCAACAGAGATATGAAGATTATGGGTGATGTGAATCACGCATGTAAATACTTAAACACCTGATGAAGGATGAAGAGTTTATCTGAAGAAATTCAGCGACTCACCCAGGTTCATTAGCTGAAATTCCTTCTGGTGATCCGCTTGCTATTTGGCATGTCATATACATTATGCAGACATTTCTATTCCCAGAATTTAAATTTAGATTTTGTTAGGTATCAATCAGATAAAGACAAATTGAACTGCTAAATCTCATCGCGTCTAAATGCTCAGGGGAAACCTGGTAATACCGGGTCTTTTTCAACACTGGAATTATCATAAATAGAGAGCAATTCAGCTTCGGGATAATAGTGGAGTAGAATTTTTTCGAATTCGATCCCCAGTAGTGCCTGCCCCACGGCTCCCGTTTGACACATCCCCACACCATGTCCCCAGCCAGCGCCTTTAAGAATGATCAGGTCACCTTTCTTTTCCACATAAAAGTTGGCACTACGCAACGAGGGGCTAAATAGTTGCCGAATCTTCAACTCACCTATGGTGACAATGACACCCTTTTCAAAAATGAAACGGGCTTTGCTTATCCGTCCCGATATTCCACGTTTCAACACTTTGATTTTTTTTAAAGTTCCCAGCGCCTGATCTGCTCCGAGCATGTCAGATACTTCAGCAATACTGAATTCACGTTTCCAACGAAAATTTCGTTGACTCCAAGCGGGCAGGGATTCCCCAAATTCTGGGTTACAGAAGACCTCAGGCGATGACCGAATCCATCTTCGAGCTCTCCAGTTCCAACGCAGTTTAGGTCCAGAACGTTTAGGGTTGTCAGGCAGTGCTATCTGGTAACTTTGGGGTCTGGGCCTATCTGGCCAGACATTCTTGATCAGTTCTGCCCGACCACCACAATTGGAAGCGTAATAGGCATTAATCGGCTGCTGATGCTCACTTATAACAATGCTTCGTGTTGCATCTACTGCCGCATCAGATGCAGCTGTCCGTTTTTTGTTTCCGCTAAAGACCTGACATTCCACATCGGAGGTCAAATCGTGATGCTCCCCACTATATAGGTTTGAAGTCAGGGCGATGACAGCCTCCGATCTGGCTGCGACTGCCTGTGCTTTGAGGGCTTCCATGGGTGAATCACCACCTATTTCATAAGGGATTACACCCTTCAAATATTTTTCCAATAATAGCTGAATGGTAACATTCATCTCGTGCTTTGCATCCATATAAATATGGAGCTTACCGTCATAGACCCTGTCTTCTGTCCCAGTCCACCACCAACCAACCCCATACGGGACATCACTTATACTCACACTCCCCGAATCGCTCTGGCTGGTTAGATTTAACGATTTCAAACCTTTGAAGATTATGCGTGAGGAATCCAGTATGATTATTTCATTATCCTGGCGGACGAATTGAAAGTTGGCTCCAGAAGGGATGTTGTGCTCCACGAGGGGATCAACACCTAGTAGCCAGGGTCCCTTAAATTGAAGAGCAAGTGTATCAAGGGTATTTATAATACGAACTCTGACCATGGGTTCGGATGGAAATAAAAAATCAGCTTTGGCTTCAGTAAATATTAAACAAATGATAAAAAAAAGGATCGGCTTTTTCATAGAACCCCGCAACTATAACCCAGACCTGTCTTTCCAAGTTATGCTAATTTCAAGCAAAGCCATGCTAGAATCGGTAAAACTGGTGCAATTGTTTATCATCCCAAACAGGGCGGTGTTCAATTGTATTATTTAATGTGGAACATTCTGGCTCAGCTTAGACTAAAAACTGTCAAAGCGATAAAAACTGCCACCATGGACCATCCGGGTAAACTCATCATGGGAAAGACAATGTCGGCAACCTCAATTGAAGCGGTGCAACTCCGACAAACACTGTAGCTACACGAAATACCCTGCGGTTGCGTAATTCCTGAATGAATTTACCGGTGCTGCTAAGTTGAGGAGGCATCTGATGGCGTTCTATATTGCTGGATTCGTTGGCAACAAAGGCTTCAATCGAGGATCATCCAGCAATGGGCTCAGGTATCTATCTAATTTTACACTCCAGCTTGTAACCACACTGGGCGGTTTCAGAAGACCCCGTAGCAGTTCGATGGCCTGCTCATCATCCCCAGCAAGGGTGTATATTTCTGCAAGCCGGAGGATATGCAGAGGACCAAAAACTGCGTACTTTTCAATAGGTTCTAATTCTATGGCTTTTCTCCCAGTCGAAATTGCAGATTCAAAGTCTCCCTTTAAGGCCCTTAGCAATGCTAATCTGTCATTTGCCATAGCAGCGGTGCTTTCCATCTCGAGAGCTGGAATGAGAAATGCCATGGCTGAATCCGATTCCAGAATAAAATTCGCTTTATCTCCCATCTGGTAATAAACCTGACTTTTATAAAAGGACCGGGATAAGTCTCGGTAATAGGTCTGAACGGTTTTCAGCGCAGCCTGATAGTCCCCCATTGCGAATTGAATATACCATTTTTCCGAAATCAGATCTTCCGGATTTTCTGTGTTAAGGATACCATCTTCAATAATCTCAAGGCTCCCAGTCAGGTCCCCATTGCCGTATAGTCTAGTTCGTGCGAGCCATTTATACGCCGAGGCGCTTTCAGGTGCAAGCTGGATAGAAATGCGGTACAACTCCTCAGAACGCTTAAAATTCCAATTTAGAAAATTGTATCCCGCCAGCCAGGAGGCATTACCAATGATATCCGGTTCAAGTTCGTAGGCTTTTTCGAAATAGAATTCCGCTTTGTTCCAGTTACCTTTATCGGCATACAGCTTGGCCATGTGCTGAGCGACTTCTCCGCTGCTGGGCTGGATGCCAAAAGATATTTCGAACTCCTTAATAGCGTTATCAACATCATTTAGACACCAGTCATAAAATATCCCCTGGGCAAAATGAACTTCTGGATGATCTGGAATTAGAGCGAGCGCTTGGTCTAAAGTAGTGCGAGCCAACTCACGGCGTTCGGGTGTTGGGTCCCAGCTAGATTCTTGATAGAGTACAGCATGAACAATAGAAAGGCGGGCATAAGCCATACCGAATGTTGGATCAAGATCTACGGCCCTCTGGTACATGCTCGCCGCTTTCATATTTCCCTCTTTGCTCGTCTTGGTATACCAATAGGTGTTGCCCCTCAAGAAAAAATCATAAGCCTCCATGTTAGTGGTCGGAGTGACTTCCAATTGTTTTTCTTCTTCAGGTGTCAGAGTCGATTTTAAGGCTGTTGCTATCTTACGAGCTACGTCAGTTTGGATGCTGAAAATATCTGCATATTCTCGATCATAAGTTTCCGCCCAAAGATGTTCATCAGACTTCGCTTTAATCAGTTGAGCGGTACAGTTTCAGGACATGGGTAACACAATAATGTCAAGACATAGGTAACACATTATTGGGTTA
>JABMPR010000037.1 GCA_013202895.1 bacterium
CATGAATCCATATGATGAGTATGCAGTCGAACAAGCACTCAAACTCAAGGAAGCAACTGGAGAGGGTGAGGTAATTATTCTTTCACTGGGGCCTGAAGAAACACAGCCCGTCATGCGAACCGCTATGGCTATGGGCGCAGATAGCGGAGTATTACTTAGAGCTGAAAACGCAGCACTTGCAGATGGACTATCCATTGCAAAAGCGCTTGCCGAAGAAATAAAAAATCTGGAACCTGATTTGATTCTGGCTGGAAAACTCGCCATTGATGGGTATGGACACCAGGTAGCCACTATGCTGGGAGAAATTTTAGGGATGCCTGTTTTACCAACGGCAAAATTTTTGGAGATCGCTGATGGAACAGCGACTATCAAAAGAGATATTGAAGGGGGCAGAGAAACTGTCACTGCAAAAATGCCCTGTGTTGTCACTGCTGAGAAAGGCTTGAATGAACCACGCTATCCAGCCCTGAAAGGGATCATGCAGGCCAAGCGGAAACCGCTGGAAATCAAAGAGGTCACTCTAGCAGATAGTGGAATCGAAATTCTTGAAATGAGCTATCCTCCCCAAAAACCCGCAGGCCGTATTGTGGGTGAGGGTCCCGAGGCTGCGGCTGAATTAATAAAACTGCTTCGTGATGAAGCTCAAGTCCTTTAGGAGGTCATCATGAGTCAAATATTAGTTTTTGCAGAACAACGTGATGGTCAATTAAAGTCTTATGCTCTGGAGGCGATATCCACTGGACGTCGTCTGGCAGATGCTGCCGGGGGCAGTTTAAGCGTCTGTCTCATTGGATCTGGGGTGGCCGCTCTAACAGCTACGATTGCCAGTTATGGTGCGGATAAAATTATTAGCGCTGATAGTGCTGATTTAGCGATCTACTCACCAGGAGACTACGCTAATATTCTTGCGGATACACTGACAGCGTCCTCAGCAGCAGTTGTCCTGCTAAGTTCATCGGCAATGGGTCGTGAGTTGGGTGCCCTACTGGCAGCCAAGGCGGATGCAAGTCTTCTGAGTGATGTTGTCGAAGTTTCATGGGACACAGATCATCTGCTTGTGAAACGGCCAGTTTACGCCGGGAAAGCATATCTCAAAATAGCTGCCCGGCGAACCCCGGTTTTGGTAACGCTCCGACCCAATGTTTTCCCAGCATCCGAAAAACCGGGAAGCGGTACCGTCGAAAACATTTCGTTTACTTCAAGTGCTGCAGATGGGAGAGCGACAGTAACAGACACTGCCCATAAAGAATCCACCCGACCGGAATTGACGGAAGCCAGCATCATTGTATCCGGTGGACGCGGTATGGGTGGTCCCGAAAATTACAATATCATTGAAGCACTGGCTGACACGCTTGAAGCCGCCGTAGGAGCCTCCCGTGCAGCAGTAGATGCCGGCTGGCGACCCCATGCAGATCAGGTAGGTCAAACTGGAAAAACTGTTTCGCCTAACTTATACATCGCTTGCGGAATCTCGGGCGCCATTCAACATCTGGCAGGTATGAATTCATCCAAATGTATTGTAGCTGTTAATACCGATCCCGAAGCACCGATTTTCAAGATAGCGGATTACGGGATAATCGCTGATCTGTTTGAGGTGGTACCTGCATTGGATGCCGCTGCGACGGAATTACTGGGCTAGGAATTTCTCCAGTATTTACCATTAAGGGGCTGGCAATACGCCAGCCCCTTTTATATTGCTGGATATGATAGCTTCCAGGGCTCTGAAAATTATAGAAATGAGGAGAAATGCTCGACCCTAAAGGAATCTTATTCGATCTTGATGGAACGCTTATTGACACCAGTCATGATATTGCTGCAAATCTCAATCGAGCTTTTGAATCCATGTCTTACCCACAACTTCCGTATGCTATCATCATGTCACATGTGGGCTATGGGGCACATTATCTGGTTGAACATTGTTTGCAGACACACCAGCCAGATATAAAGGTGGATGATCAACTCGTGACCAAGATATGGGAACAATTCAGAGCATTTTACCGCCTGCATATCGTTGATGAAGCCCAACCATACCCAGGCGTAACCCAATTCCTGGAGCAGGAACAAAGACCCATGGGAGTCATCTCAAATAAGCCGGAGGAATTTGTTAAAGCCGTGTTAAGAGAGCTGGATCATCTCAAGTATTTCAAATTTTCCTGGGGACGGGATTCATTGCCAGTCTCCAAACCAGATCCTGAGATCATTCGATACGGGGTCTATGAGCTGGGGTTTGACGATCCTGGTGATGTGTGTATGGTGGGTGATAATGAAGTGGATCTTATTGCTGCTAAAGGAGCAGGGTCCATTTCAGTTGGCATGACCTACGGATTTTCTGCTGCACATCTGATTGAAAAGGAAGCTCCAGATTATCTATTTCACAACTTTATTGACTTCTCAAGGGCAGTCCAAAATTCTTCTCGGGAAAACATACCCTAAAGCATCAGTTTCGTTAGGAAAAATCCACTTTTAGTACTGCATAAATCATTGTATCCACATGATCACTGTGCATATTAAAAAATGAAAATTGCTTTAGACAAATTTTATAAGGTTAATATGTTAAAAAAACTGACTCTTATCTACTTTTCCATATTGACTGTGTTGCTGGCATCCTCACCTGCTAAACCAGGTGTAATACCCTCAGAAAAGGTACGGCAATATACCTCCATTATGGGAGCAGATTATGCTCAAGGTGGACTTGTTGCAAAGATGCAAGGTATAAGAGAATCCAATATCCAACTTGCGAAAAGTGGGGATCGGGATTCACGGGAGGATGTCTACATGAGTTTTCCAGTGATTTTGGGATCTTATAGAGATTACGATGACCAGGATACCATCGTAAGTATGCTGCAGCAGGAGTTATTTGATGGCCCCTGGCCTTCGCCAACAATGGCTGAACATTATGAAGAAATGTCTTATGATCAATTCCATCTATCTGGAACGGTTTATGGTTGGTATGAAATGGGATCCAATAGTGAGTTTTATGAAGGCTCACAGACCGAACCATATGATAATGGATTCAACGGCCCTCCAGGAGGCTGTGGTGAATTTCTTCAGGAAGCTCTGACTCAGTCAGATCTGGAAATAGATTTTACCCAATATGATAATGATGGTCCCGACGGTGTTCCAAACTCCGGTGACGATGACGGCTATGTGGATGCTGCATTTTTTGTTCACTCTGGTAGGGGTGGCGAAGGTGGTGGTCCTTATATCTGGTCTCATCGCTGGACCTACTCAGGATGGTGGGGGACTTATTTTACTACCAACGATATAGGATTTAGTGGATCTCCAATTAGGGTAAATGATTATATCATGCAACCAGCTGTAAGTACGGGTAGCGGGATGATTGAAATTGGTGTGTTCTCGCATGAATTTGGGCATGCCCTGGGTCTGCCAGATCTCTATGATACGGATTATTCGACCAATGGACTGGGATCCTGGTGCCTTATGGCCAGCGGATCCTGGAGCACACCATCTAGCCCGGTTCATATGTCAGCCTGGTGCAAAGAAATGATGGGCTGGACTGTTCCACTGTTTCCTGGTGAAAATATTGATGATATGACCTTCCCAAACGCAGCCGAAAACTCATATGCCGTCAAATTATGGACTCATGGAGAGTTAGCACCATTTGTTGGAAATTTTAGCCATGGACAGGATGTTGGTCGTGAATATTTTCTGATTGAGAACCGCCAACGCACTGGTACCGAACAATATCTACCGGGTACTGGGCTGCTTATCTGGCACATAGATAATAGCCAATGGTCTAATAGTAATGAAAATCACCGCATGGTGGATCTCATGCCCGCTGATGGACATTTAAATGGTTCAAGTCCTGGGGATGCCTGGCCGGGAACCATGGATAATCGCAATTTTGATTTTGAGACTTTCCCTGCGGCCATAGGCTGGGCTGGTGTTAATACTGAGGTGGCAGTCCTGAATATTTCCGATTCTGATTCAACAATGAGTGCCGATATAGAAGTTCATGAAGTCAATCCACATCTTTCTATAGCGGACATGATTTTACATGATGAAGATGGTGATCAGATATATGGGCCTGGCGAAATAGTCGAGTTCTGGTTGATTGTTGAGAATAGTGGTGGAGCAGCCAATAACCTTACTGCTACGCTTTCTGCCGATGAAGAGCTGGTTGAATTCATTGAGGATGTTATCGACTTTGATCCCATCCCTTTTATGGGATCTTCTTTATCAAATCTGCCCTTTGAATTTATTATTAGCGATAGTCTGACTCCACAGTCTGTTTCTTTTGATATTGCCTTTATTTCAGATGAGATACTGGAACCCGAACATGTAGAACTTAGCCTAATGCTGGGAATCCCGGATGTGGCAATCATTGATGATGATGGCATAATTTCGGGTACTGGAGATTATTTATCCTTCTACACCAATGCAATGATCCTGGCTGGTGAGGTCTATGCCGTATGGGATGTGGCAGACTTTGGATTGCCCAGTCTTGAATGGCTCCAAAATAATTCCAAAATAATCTGGTATACAGGTGATAACGAAGCCCCTCTGACAAACACTCGCATCGATCTGATGTCTGATTACCTGAATGCTGGTGGAAATATGCTCCTGAGCGGTCAGGATTTCAGCAGCGATAACTTCGCAATACCTAATTTTCTTAGCGCTTATTTCGCTGTGGAAGTGCTCTCTGATGATGTCACAAGTTCTTATGTGTACGGTGACCCCGAGCACGAAATGATGGAAGCTGCGGATCATTTCAGCATTGCAAACATTCAGGCTGCCAGCAATCAGGATTCACCAGATAGTTATTCTCTGCTAGAGGGTGGCTCTTCACTTTTTGTTTATCCTTTTGCCGGTAATGCCACCTGTGGAGCAACGCTAAAAACCCCCATATATTCGGCCGTATTATTAGGCTTTGGAATGGAGGCTTTTTGTGGTTTTTCTGGCAATGCTGATTCGGTTAGGGCGGCTATGATCAGTCGTTTGTTTACCTGGATGGATCTTTCACCCACTGGCATAGACCAGAATCAATTGCTGCTGCCTGGAACCCCTGGTATCTCGTCAGCTTATCCCAATCCTTTTAATCCAGAGATAAATTTTCAGGTTTACCTGATGAACAGCGAAAAAGGTCAACTGCAGATTAGCGATATTCGTGGTGCACTAGTAAACCAGATTGATGTGCATAGATCCGGACTGGTAACCTGGCATCCGGGCAATGAGCAGACTGCTGGTTTATATTTTGCCAGACTATTGATCGATGGTAAGACCTCAAATTCCTGGCAAAAGATCACTTATCTTAAATAAATCTCTGCAAATTCATGTGTATCTATTTCGAATAATGATTGAAATCGATGATTCTTGCTCTTTTTTCAAGCCCTTTCTAACACTCAATTGTTAGGAAATAGCCACTATTTGATTCGCATAAATAGTTGTCTTCAATGAAACATTATGCATATTAAATAATGGAAACTACCCCAAATAATAAATAGAGGTCCTTATGCTGTATAGACTCATTATTTTAAATTTGATTCCGCTAGTTTTCGCAATGGCGACCTCATCAGCTAAACCTGGCATAATTCCTTCAGAAAAAGTCCTGGAATACACAAATATAATGGCTGTAGACTATGTTCAAGGTGGACTGGTGGACAAGATACAACGGATCAAGGCAGCCAACATCCAAAACGCTGCAAACGGCAATCGTGATCTCCGGGAGGATGTTTATATGAGTTTTCCTGTAATTCTTGGGTCGTACGCAAATTACGCTGATCTGGATACCGTGGTAGATATGCTCCAGCATGAATTGTTTGATGGTCCCTGGCCTACGATAACTATGGCCGAGCATTATGCAGAAATGTCTTATGGTCAATTTCACCTTTCAGGAACGGTTTATGGCTGGTATGAGCTGGACACCAATAGTGCTTTCTACGAAGGTTCCCAAGTCGATCCTTATGATAACGGTTTTTATGGTCCCCCTGGTGGTACAGCTGATTTTTTAAGGGAAGCCCTGGATCAATCCGATCCGGATATTGATTTTAGCCTGTATGACAATGACGGTCCTGATGGTCTTCCCAATTCAGGGGATGATGATGGCTTTGTAGATGCAGCATTTTTTGTTCATTCTGGTCCTGGAGGCGAGGGTGGTGGTCCCTTTATCTGGTCCCACCGCTGGACCTATTCTGGCCAATGGGGGGATCCTTATACCACCAATGATATGGGAGCCGATGGATCCGCAATTCGAGTAAATGACTATATAATGCAGCCAGCCGTTAGTACAGAGGGTGGGCTCATCGAAATTGGTGTATTCTCACATGAATTCGGTCATGCTCTGGGTTTACCTGATCTCTACGACACGGATTATTCATCTGGTGGACTCGGGGATTGGTGTCTTATGGCCAGTGGCTCATGGGCAACACCCACTAGCCCTGTACATATGTCTGCATGGTGTAAGGAGATGTTAGGTTGGACCGTTCCAATTATACCTGACGAAAATTTAGAAGGCTTTGAATTCCCCAATGCTGAGGAAAATTCATATGCCGTTAAATTATGGACCCATGGTGAATTGGACCCCTATGTTAGTGGCTACAGTCACGGGCAGGACGTTGGGCAAGAATACTTTCTTTTGGAAAATCGGCAGATTCTTGGATCAGAGCAGAGTCTTCCTGGCCCTGGAATATTGATCTGGCATGTTGATAATTCCCAATGGTCCAATAGCGATGAGAATCACCGCTTGGTAGATATGAAACCAGCAGATGGTGCTTTTAACGGCTCCAGTCCTGGGGATGCATGGCCTGGGATAACGGATAATCGTAATTTTGATTTCGCCACAATTCCCACATCCATAGGCTGGGCGGGTGTTAATACAGAGATAGCTGTATTGAATATATCAGATTCAGATACGACAATGAGTGCCGATATTGAGGTATTTGAAGTTAATCCCCAACTGGCGCTTACTGATGTGATAATTGAAGATGGGAATGAAGATCATATTTATGCCCCGGGTGAAAGCCTCCTGATATGGATCACAGTTTTTAACACGGGTGCTGAAGCCAACAATCTAACAGCCACATTATCTACAGAAGGAACACTGGTGGACATTACCGAAGCCCTGGTTGATTTTGATCCTGTAAATTTTTTAGAAACAGGCAGCGCTAATTTACCTTTTGAACTTGAAATTGATGAGTCACTTCCTTCCCAGGCCAGAGAATTTGATATTGCCTTTATTTCTGCTGAGATGACTGAAGCGGTCCATCACACTATTAGACTCATGTTGGGGTATCCTCAAGTGGCGATCATCGATGATGATGGCGTGGTGAGCGGGGAGGGGGACTATCAGTCATATTATACAAGAACGCTGGATCTGACCGATCTGGTCTACACGGTCTGGGATATAGCCGACTATGGTTTACCTGGTATTGAGTGGCTTCAGGCTATCCCAACGCTCATCTGGTATACGGGTGACAGTGAAACCGCAATGGACGATATCAAGATTCCTTTAATTACAAACTATCTTGAAGGCGGGGGCAACACTTTGATGACTGGTCAGGATATCAGTAGTGGTCCCACCATAGTACGAGATTTTCTGGCAGAATATTTTGCTGTTGAAGTTTCAATAGATGATGTAAACACCACTCGAGTATATGGTGATACTGATCATGAAATCATGACTGCCGCTGATCATTACACCATATTTAATACAGATGGTGCATACAATCAGGATTCTCCTGATGGCTACGATATTTTAGAAGGGGGATTATCCTTATTCGAGTATCCCTTATGGGGGCATACCACCTGCGGGTCCTCCGTACGTACAGAAACATACTCAACGATTATGCTGGGTTTTGGACTGGAAGCATTGGGCGGCTTTAGTGGGGGCTCAGATCCACTTCGTGCGGATGTCATCTACCGTATGGTAACCTGGCTGGATCCAGATTTGGTGGGTGTGAGGGACCAGCCCTTAACGCTTCCAGGTACTTCTAGAATAAGTTCTGTCTTTCCCAATCCCTTCAACCCGGAGATAAAATTTGAAATTCTACTTTCTGCTAATGAAGCAGCTGAAGTACAGATTACTGATATTCGAGGTGCTGTGGTGGATCATATTTCGGTAAGCAGATCTGGATTGGTTACCTGGAAACCGGCAGTTAATCAAGCCGCCGGATTGTATTTTGTCAGGCTTTTAATTGACGGTGTGGCTGTGGGATCCTGGGAAAAGATCACTTACCTGAAATAGTTCGATATATTTAGAAACCTGGTCGAGGTTTTAAATCTTTCACAAGGTTTGAATGACTATATTTGCCCCATGATGCGGGAGCTATATTCAAGATGTTAAAGCGATTCACTTCCTGGCAATATGCTGGACCGTCGGCTATTGTTTTTGCTGCTTTTCTATGGTCTCTGGATGCCCTCCTGCGTCAATCGCTGTACAGTTTACCCAGTATGTTTATCGTTTTTTCAGAGCACACCCTGGGTTTGTTGATCACCCTGCCGTGGCTAATAAAATTCTGGCCC
>JABMPR010000038.1 GCA_013202895.1 bacterium
CAATGGGACCAGGCGCCATGAAAGCGGTCTGCCAACTCAAGGAACTGAAACATCTCCAGGAGTCTGGCAGCTGCTTCAGCTCGAGTGACAAACCCCCGTTCAGCTCCCACCACAATAGCCATGATACCAAAACCTGTTCCTCCACTGGTGACCGTTTCGCTATTTCCCGGTGTACGCTCAAGAGCCATCTTTGAGATGGGATGCGCATAGTCCCAGAAATACCTGAATGTGGCCCTTTGTATCATGTCCAGAAAAGCCTCGTCATCCTGTGCCTGAGTACTCACCTCAACACTCTCAGATAGCTCAGATTCGTTATAGCTTCCATCTATGGCGGAAACTTTGTAGTAACCAGATAGACCCGTTTCACCAAGGAAATGGTTAAAGAAAGGGATATCCTGCTCCGAGTAACCTACCGGAGTGTAGCTCCCACCCCAGTTACTACGATAAATCCGATAGCCCGCTACATCTTCATCCAGCACCGGTGTCCAGCTCAGATCAACATGCATGTCATATCCTATTGCAGTGAGGTTCTCAGGAATAGCCGGTGCAGTCGTGTCGCTGTTTCCAAAAGATGTCATGCGTATCTCATCCAGATAAAGGGTATGCTCAATACCGTCGGTTGAACTCTGACCATAAAAGATGGTCTTGATGGATGACATATTTGCATTACCGGCGATAGCATAGAAAGTATCCAGTGGCATAGAGAACATTTGCCATTGTCCAGAGATAATAGAATTGGTAAAACCGCCCATATTCACTTCACCGGTTTTCTGGTTTCCAGTATCCTCCAGATACAGGTTCGGCAGATCCTCCCCTGCAAGATCTCCATCTGAATACATCCAGAAATTGAGTAGATCCTGAGTACTGAGATCATGCCCCGGCCAACCGATTTCAGCCACTGCAGCACCCCAGTTGCCACTGGATTGGCTGGTCCAATGCAGACGTAAACTGTTATTTCCCATGAAGACCGTGGCTTCATCCACTGGAAATTTCTCACCTACACGCTCCAATTGGCTGGGTGCATTTACGAAACACCAACTTGGATCGTAGGACGTGGATGTAGGGCTGTCGTCAAAGAAGACGAAGTCCTCAGCCCGGGCGAATTCCGCCGTGAGACTCAGGACCAATATTGTGCTAATTATTAATGTTTTCATGGTCATCTCCCTCCCTTGGTAAGATGAAAAGTGCTATAGCGTCTTACTCTACAATTTTTCGATCAACGGGTACTGGAAAAAACTGCTCAAGAGCAATGAGCTCCAATACTCTATCCATTTCTCCAATCTGTTTGAAGATCGCCGGCAAGGATCCCGAATTCAAATAATTATTAATGGACAACAGGATCATTCCCTGGTCAAGAGCGAGGTATTTCTCAGCTACCGCCCCGGTTTTCGGGTCAACAGAGTCAAAGAAACCATAATCTCCACGGATCATGAAGTTATTCTCTATCTCATACAGATTGTCCACAACCCAGCCTGGTGCATAACTCAAAGCCAGAATACTGGCATGAGGTGTCAGAATGTCAGAACGAGCCCCCTCTTTTTG
Source organism: bacterium (assembly GCA_013202895.1). GTDB lineage: Bacteria > Fidelibacterota > UBA8477 > UBA8477 > JABMPR01 > JABMPR01. The sequence goes on from JABMPR010000038.1 coordinate 1,543, forward strand.
ACTTCCAATTTCCGGGACGCCAAATACAGCATAACCACCTTCGGGTGTCGCACTGGGACTCATACCCCAGGCCTGATATCCAAGATTGTTCAGGGCGTAGTCCCTATGGATTGCCACAATTCGAGTATTGTTCTCTCCCAGTCCCATCGGCGTATTGTGTCTTTCGTCCACAAATAGGGTGGGCATGAGATATTCAAACATGCTGCCGTTCCAGGACGGCAAGATCTGCAAAGAATCTTCATAAATGTAATATCCACTGCTGAAGTTTTGATAGTCACCGTATTGTTGTGAGAAATAATGGGGTGAACCGTATTGATCCACAGAATCCGGCAACACTCGGTAAAGTTTATTCCAATGGTTGTCTGGTATCTGGTTCCAGGCCATTCCGAGATAACTTAGAATCCTGCTCTCGCTACAGAGCAAGCCATAGTGATAAGGTGAGAATTCCTGTTTCTCCAAATCATAGCCCAGATAGAATTGCCCGCAAGCCGGATCAAAGAGCCAAGCGAAATCTACTCCGGTCAAAATATCCTGGCAATGCTTGGTCAACTCTGGGTATCTGACAGCGATAGCTGCAACGCTGGCGTACAACCAGGCGGCATCGACACTTGAAACGTAGCGACGCGTGACATCCATGGCGGGAATGCTATACCAATTGAGGTGAAATCCATGATGACGTTCCATCTTCTGCAAGGAATTCAGACTCTGTCGCAAATAATCCAAGGCTTTTTCGTGAGAAATGAATCGCAGATCCTCAGCAGCAGCTACACAGACCAGATATAGACCTATATTTGTCAACGATGTATAATCGGCAACTTCGGGTACACCGGCTCTAACCTGGTCAGGTATCAAACCTGTCTCGCTATCAACAAAGCGGCTGAAGAAATTCCAGGTGTCCCTGGCCAGCGTTTTTAAATAAAGCGAGTCTCGTGTAGTGATGTGTTGAATATCCGCAGTAGACTGGAGGATATCTCTTTTTAAAACCTTTTCCTGCTTGGTTGGAGAAACTGCGCAGGCTGTTAGCAGTCCGACGATCACTATGTAGAGAATTTTTATGAAAGTGAGTGTCTTCGTCATAGACCTTATTATGGAAACCTTACTTGAAAATGAATGTTTGTACTCGCATTACATGGTCACTTGAACTAAGCAGGTTTTTGTATGTTGAGGCGGGATCACATTACCATTAATAGTCAAACCATCCACCTGGAGTTTGCTGATACCCGTACTGTGATTGTTGGGGTTACTCACATTGATGGTATAGACTGTCTCCCCGAATTTCCGAGTCATGGAATAGTGCTTCCATTCTGCGGGAATGGCCGGATCGATAACCAGCCCCTTGCGACTGGGTTGAATACCCAGGATGCGCTCTGAAACCATCTTATATAACCAGGATGCAGACCCTGTATACCAGGTCCACCCCCCCCTACCATGATAGGCGGAATCGGGACCATCAATATTCCCGGGGGTCACGTAAGGTTCTCCCAGGTATCTCTCAGGGTTCATTCCATTATGGATGGGTGAAATGCCCTGATAAACTTTGAAAGCTAATTCTGGTTGACCCTGCAGAGCATATGCCCAGATGGCCCAGGTCGCCGCATGTGTGTAGACCCCGCCATTCTCGCGGGTTCCTGCTGCATAACGGGAAAGATAGCCAATACGTGGATCAGGATCGCTATAAGCTGGTGCTAATAGCAATGGTCCAAAATCCTTGAGCAAATGCTTGGTCACAGCGGCCATTGATTTTTTCCGTTGTTCATCTGTGCCGCTACCACTAATAACGGACCAGGTCTGTGTATTCAGGTAAATCTTACCCTCTTTGCAATCTTTGCCGCCAATGATATCTCCATCGTCCCCGGTGGCTCGGATAAACCAATCTCCGTCCCAGCCATGGGTTTGAATCGCATGGTTTAGGGTAAGAGCCTTATCCTGGAAAAGTTTTTGATGCGTATTGTCATCCATTTCATCAGCGAGGATGATAAATTCTTTCAGAATGTAATATAAAAAGTGTGCAAGCCAGACGGACTCTCCTTGCTCCTCCAAACCAACGGCACTCATACCGTCGTTCCAGTCCCCTGCCCCTATAAAGGGTAGTCCACGTTGACTTGTGCGCTGCAGACTGCGCTTGATTGATTTCAGACAATGTTCGTAGATTGATTCAGTTTGTTTATCATCGTAAAAGGGAACCTGCTCCTGAAGAAATGCAATGTTATCGGTTTCCTGCAAATAGGAGATCACCAGGAATGGAAGCCACAAATAATTATCGGCAATACCAGAATGCAAACCCTGTTCTGTGATGGGGTGCCACCAATGCAGGACCGTGCCATCCAGGTATTGATGGGCAGCATGGAGTTTTATCTGCTTTTCAGTTTTGCTCACATCGATGGGCAGAAAGACCTGACTGTCCTGCAACTGGTCCCGGAAACCATAGGCCCCACTTTGTTGATAATATGCGCTACGACCATAAATACGGGCTGAAATGGCTTGATATTTCAACCAGCCATTTGCCAGAATATTTATGGACGCATCAGGTGTTTCCATTTGATGTGCTCCCAGCATATGAGACCAGTATGCTTTCACCTCACTTAGAGCTGCAAATCTTTGAGCCTGTGACTGGAATTTGTCAATAGCGGCCTGACAGATCAGGGGTGTATCATACATACCCACCAGATATGCTAGATTCTCCTTGCCACCGGGCGCTAATTCCACAAGTATTTTCAGGCTGGCGATGGCATCATGCCACAGACCCTGTTTTCCTGGAGATCCATTATTAGTGACTGCCTCCGGGTTTTTCATGCTACCATACTGACCCAGGAACGCTTCCTTGTCACATTCAAAACCTGTGGTTTTACGAGTACTGGAAAGAAAGGCTGTAAAAGGATGCTCGATATTCCAGTGACCCCTGTCCCCAAGTGCGATATCCCAGAGACGCTTATTGGCCCAAATAGTGTTAGTCTCTGGATCAAATCGGGTTTGGATGAAATTCTTATGGAATTCCCTGTGATGATCGTTACTTGAGCCCAGGGTCCATTCGAAATAATTAAACAGGCTCAGGGATCGGGATTCAGAACCCAGGTTTTCAATTTCCACATCCCAGATTTCCAATTGTTCATTCATGGGAATAAACAGCGTTAAGGTGATTCGTATCTCGCCCACCCGGGATTGAAAAACTGTATAGCCAAATCCGTGACGGCATTGGTACTCATCCAGTTCAGTTCGTACTGGCAACCAGGTGGGGCTCCAGACTTCCCCACTGTCATTGTCACGAATATACAGGTACTTGCCCCAATCATCTTTCACCAGGTCTTGATGCCAGCGTGTAATACGGTTTAACTCGGAATGATCCAACCAACTGAATCCCCCGCCACTCTGGGAAATCGTCAAACCATAACGGCCATTGGATAACACATTTATCCAGGGCTTGGGTGTTCTGGGTGTTTTGATGATATATTCAGTACCCTCTTGATTGAAATAGCCATAGTCTGTTTCGAATTGATGATCAGGATTCACGTAAGTTGCCATGATATTTTTCCAGATTAATGACCATTAAATCAGAATTTAAGCAAAAGGTCGATTCGTTGAACGAAATTTAGGCGACCAAAGTCCTCATAGTTGTATTGAAATTCGAGATCCAATCCGCCTACATCCAGATCAAGTGATCCACCCATGGTCAGGCCTCGTTCGCTGTCTTGCTGAAAAAGATTTTCATAGCCCATTTGAATGGCAAGCAAGGACCACGGACGCCACTCTACCCCAAGATTTAGGTATTCGTGATTGTCATTGGGGTGCACTGCATCTGTTTCAATCGTGATTTCGCCTAATTTCGTTTTTGGTAGATCGTAGGCTATCCCGAAGCGGAAGGTCAGGGGGATATCCCAGGCATTGGTGTACAAACTGGCGGGTATATGAGAGTTATCGCCTGATGCACCCATATTCTGATCGTACTGGATCAGCAAGTCCTTGCCGCTATATCGTAATTTTTGCCCGAAATTCGAGACGGTGGCACCGATTCGCAACCGACGGTTGTCAAAATAGTATAAACTCCCAAAATCTAGTGCAATGCCGGATGCGTGCGAATTCCAGATGCGTTGTTTGATAAACTTCCCATTGAACCCGATACTGAAAAAATCGGTGAGTGCCCTGGCGTAGGACAATGTCATGGCTAGATCGCTGGCGGAGAAGTATTCCCCAGTACCTTCTGGTTTCTCCACTGTTCTCACCAGCATATCACCGGTACTAAGACTGACCAGACCCAGACCCAGCGATTGTGAATTACCCAGCGGAATAACCGCCCCGTAAAAGCTTAAGTCCATATCGGCAATCCATTGACACTGCTCCAGTTGAATACTCGCCTGGTCAAAGAAGGCACCGGCGGCTGGATTCCAGTACAGAGCGCTGGCATCATTCACACAAGCAGCCACAGCACCACCCATGGACATGCTCCGAGAACCCAGGCCAATCTTCAGAAATTGAGCAGCTGTAGTACCTGTCTTACTGATTATATCAGAGGCCAAACCAGGATTCCATGCTGCAATTCCAAGCATTACGGCAACAAGCAATTTACTGGGCCGTCTGCTATTGATGTGTTTAAAGAGTGTCATGCTGGGTTCTGTAACCAGGCTCCTATTTAATCACGGCGAATTTGCCGATAAAATTACCAGTCTGCTGGCTGTCGATATAGTAAACATACACGCCTGGTGCCAGATCTAAGCCATCCTTGGTCTGGAGATTCCAGGCCAAGGCCCCATCATCCATACCCGCATTATGATCCAGAGTGATGATATGGTCTCCACTAACATTGAAGATGCTGATCTCTGCCTGTTGGGGAAGATGAATAAAATTGATCTTCCTTTCACCACGACCTGAGGCGCTCATCCGCTGATTTTCCCAGGAGGCAGCAGCGACATAGGGATTGGGAACCACAGCTATATCTCGCAACTGATGTTGCGCCAGTTCCTGATCCACCTCAGCAGCAAAAGAAGTGAATGCAAATTCATCACCACTTCTAAATGGTAAATGTATTCCAATATTAGCTACATCACCGTCTTCAGGCACAATCATATCCTCTTCAGGAGCCACGAAATAGACCCGCCATGTGTCCCGCCAAATGCCGTTAAACTTTAATTGTAATCTAAGATAATCTCCAGCTGAGAGTAGACTATCTCGACTCTCCAAAGGCTCCCAGAGATAGGTTCGCACCTTTTTTCCACTAATACGATCTATCACGCGGAAATCGGAGAGATGTTTAAAGCTATTTTTCAATATTGAACTGTCCAAGACCCCATATTGTACTTCATAGCAGGCTGGGAAACCGTCTATTCTTCTAGAGAAACCATCCCAGTAGGAATCCCTCTCAGCGTAAATCAACACATTGGAAGCACCTTGGACCCAACCCGTGTTTTCTGGATCCGGTGCCACGGTATCATTTCTAACCTGGAGGCGCATCCCTGCGAAAAGTGGGTTGACATCCTCATTTAAAAATGCTTCGGAATCACGAAAGATCATGACCGTATCGATTGGCTCACTTCCTATTTTCGAAAGGCTGTAACTGAGGGTATCCTGGCGGGTAGTATCATCAAAACTGATGCGGTATTCTCCATCGGTCACCAGGGATGGATTAATGATATTTATACTGATATCCCCTGTACCAAAGCCCTGGATACGGTGCAGACCGCCACCGATCTCCGGTGGCACATAACCTGCTGCAGGAGCATTTGGTGTGACATAAACCGTATTCTTGTCAACCGTGACTTGGCCAGCGTTGTTCTTGACGATGACCTTTGTGCATTCAGAGGGTAGAATGTTCTTCTCTTCCCAACCACGGTCGTAGGACACGACTGCGTAATAGTAATCCACACCATTCTTCACATCCGTATCCACCCAGGAGTGTTTCAGACCTGTATCCCCACCCAAATAATATTCAATCCCATGTACATCGACGTTGAAGAAACCCTGGACACCATTGGCATAATCG
>JABMPR010000039.1 GCA_013202895.1 bacterium
AAGAAATTTGGAAAAATGAATAAAAGGCAGTTAATGAAAAATCTGCCTATAGGATTTTAAGGAGAACACCTTTGGCTGTTAAAATTAGAATGAAGCGGATGGGGAAAAAGAAACAACCCTTCTATCGCATCGTTGTTGCAGATTCTCGAGCCCCTCGTGATGGACGCTCCATTGAGAAAATTGGACATTATAACCCACTACCGGATCCAGCTGAGCTTGTGATCAATGAGGAACGCTTGTTTCATTGGTTGGATGAAGGTGCAAAACCGAGTGATACTGTATTTAGTCTCTTGCGTGGTCGCGGTTTAACTCTCAAATATGAGTTAATCAGCCGCAATGCTGACGAAGCTACAATCAACAAGGAAATGCATAAGTGGGAACTGGCGCGCGACGAGCGTGGTAAGAAAAAAGCCGCAGCTGCGTCTGCAAAACTGATTGAAGTAGAGTCAGAAAAAGTAGCAGACGAAGAAGCTGTAGCGCCTGCTGAGGTAGAAGAAACCGCAGTAGAAGAGCCTGAACAGAAAACTGAAGAAGCTGTAGCGCCTGCTGAGGTAGAAGAAGCCCCAGTAGAAGAACCTGAACAGAATACTGAAGAAGCTGTAGCGCCTGCTGAGGTGGAAGAAGCCCCAGTAAAAGAGCCTGAACAGAATACTGAAGAAGCTGTAGCGCCTGCTGAGCTGGAAGAAGCCCCAGTAGAAGTACCTGAACAGAATATTGAAGAAGCTGTAGCAACTCCTGAGCTGGAAGCCGCCGCAGTAGAAGAGCCTGAACAGAATACTGAAGAAGCTGTAGCGACTACTGAGGTAGAAGAAACCGCCTCAGAAGAACCTGTTGAAGAACCTGCCGCGAATACGGAGAGCAAAGATTCTTAAAAAGCTGAGAAAACTCTTCGCTGACGATCAGGGAGATTCAATAACCCACGGAGGTACGACCATGAAAGAGTTTGTGGAATATGTTGCCAAATGTCTGGTGGATAATCCAGACGATGTTGAGGTCAATCAAGTAGACAGCGAACGGGTGACGATCTTCGAGTTAAAGGTAGCCAAGGATGACATTGGAAAAGTTATCGGCCGACAGGGTCGAACAGCTAAGGCCTTCCGCACATTATTGGCTGCGATTTCAGCAAAGGCCGGTTCTAATCGGGCAATGCTTGAGATTATCGAATAAGGCAGATGCAATCGGCTGAGGTAAAAAGAATCGCCATTGGTGTGATTCGCAAACCTCATGGTGTTCGAGGGGGACTCAAGGTGACCCTTTACAATATCGATCTTGATACGCTCCAAAACCTGGAGCAGCTTTTTGTTAATACGGGTAATACCTGGGAGCAGCTTTCATTGAAGAATTGCCAGGGCTATGATGATTTTGCCATTCTCAGTTTTGACGAGATCCTAGATAGGACTGAAGCAGATAAATATCGTGATATGGAAATATATTCAAATCGAGATGAATTGCCGGAACCAGATGAAGATCAGTTTTTTTCCGAAGATCTCATAGGCTGCGAAGTAAGGGATGAGCATGACAGATCACTGGGAAGTGTAACTGAAATACTCACTCCAGGGGCTCATGAAGTTTTGATAATAATAGACGCCGAGGGCACTGAAACCCTTGTTCCGCTGGTCAAGGAATGGGTAACGGACATTGATCTTGATACCAGATGCATATTGGTCAACAGTGCTGAGCATATCTGATGATTATTGATGTAATCACAACCTTCCCCGATACACTGAAATCCTTTCTTGAGATGGGAATTGTCGGGAGAGCTTTCGATAGCGATCTAGCTGAGCTAAAATGCTGGGATATTCGGGACTTCGCCGATGATACCTATAAGCATATCGATGACGTACCCTTTGGAGGTGGAGCCGGGATGATAATCAAACCGGATCCTCTATTCAGAGCTTTTGAGGCCATTTCAGACTTCCGCAAAAATACAGGTCACCGTATTTTTCTTACACCGCAGGGAACTCCTTTTAAGCAGAGTGCTGCGGAAAGATTGCTGGAACACTCTCATATTGTGCTGCTTTGTGGTCGTTACAAGGGTATCGATCAGAGAGTTAGAGATGAACTTATTGATGAAGAGATCAGTCTGGGGGATTTTGTCCTCTCTGGCGGGGAAATCGCAGCTTTTGCTATCATTGATGCTATGGTTCGATTACTTCCCGGAGCCGTAAGTGATGAAGAATCGACAAAATCAGACACTTTTCCTGTTGGATTATTGGACGCACCGTATTATACCCGCCCCTCGGAGTATCGGGGATTGAAAGTACCGGATGTGTTGCTCTCTGGGCATCACGCTGAAATTGATAAATGGAGAGAACAACAACGCCAGGAGCGCACCAAACAGAAACGCCCCGACTTGTTTGATAGATATGTGAGAGGACTGGAGGATAGTAATGGACAAAGTGAATAACCTGGTATCAGGACATTTGAAAACTAATATACCCGATTTCAAACCTGGTGATACCGTCTCTGTAGATGTAAAAGTTATCGAAGGCCAAAAGGAAAGAATTCAGGTTTTTGAGGGAAACGTAATTGCTCGTACTGGCAAGGGGATCAATGCCACATTTACTGTACGAAAGATCTCAAATGGTGTTGGTGTTGAGAGGATTTTCCCACTGCATGCCCCTACTGTTGCTAAAATAAAAGTACTACGTCGTGGTAAAGTTCGGCGTGCAAAGCTTTATTACCTACGTAAACTGCGCGGGAAAAAAGCCAGAATCAAGGAACAGAAAACTTTCTAGATTTCTGCGTTCCGGATCATTGCGATCCAATTATTTAAAAGGCTGTCCAATATGGATGGTCTTTTTTTTATCCAATTTTTGAAGAAACAGGAATGTTCGCCAGGCGCTATAGCCGTTATTTTATTCCTAACCAAAAACGATTGGTACACTTGATTTATAGCTATTCATAAAATTAATCCTCAAGTAAAATTTATCAGAAAATGCTGTAGCATTTGTACAACAACCTTATTAAGGTGCCTCCATGTTGGAGAACCTGACACCCCTAAATCTAGCAGCAATCCTATCAATCGGTGCTTCGGCTGGATTCCTGAATGTTCTCGCCGGGGGTGGATCATTCTTAACACTTCCGCTGTTAATATTTTTAGGGCTTCCACCGAATCTGGCAAATGGAACCAATCGCCTGGCTATTCTGATGCAAAACACATTCGCAGTGGGACACTTTATCAAAAAAGGAGTCAACCCAGGTCGCTTCGCTCTAAAGGCTGCAGTTTATGCAGTTCCTGGTGGGGTTATTGGTGCCTGGTTAGCAACGCTTGTAAGCAATGCCCAGTTTCGAGTAAGTCTGGCTATGGTGATGATTATCATGTCACTATTTACCCTGTTTTCGAAAAATAAGGAGGGGCTAGATCCCCTCGATCCTGAGGCATATACTGGAAACTGGTGGGGACCAGGAATCGCCTATTTTCTGGTTGGAGTATATGGCGGTTACATTCAGGCTGGTGTAGGATTCCTGGTGCTCACTGTATTACTCTGGCAAAATATTAATCTGGTTCACGGAAATGCCGTGAAACTCACAATCATCACATTTTTTACCGCTTTTGCCCTCATTATTTTCGCCTGGAATGGTCAAGTCAACTGGGGCATGGGGCTCACACTTGGTGTTGGCAATATGCTGGGAGCCTGGTTGGGAACACACCTAGCCATAAAAAAAGGTCATAAATTTATTAAGCAGGTGGTTACCATTGCGGTAATCGGATTTGCGATTAAACTATTACTCGATAATTAATCCCCACTCAAGATAAAAACCTAAGGGAGTCGTCTTGAAAAAAGCAGCTACCTCATCCATTCATCTTTCCTCTCTGCCCAGCGTTGATGCACTGCTTCAGGAAGTAATGGATGTAGCCCTACCTCATGATATGAAGAAAAATATCGCACGCGAATTATTGTCTGAGATGCGTCAACTCGCAAAAAAAAACAAGACTCCCGATCTAAAGAATCCTGGAAAACAACTGCTTAACAGATTGCTGAATATCACCAACTCATTGAGAAAAGTGATAAATGGAACCGGGGTTGTTGTCCACACAAATCTGGGACGCTCACCTTATAGTACTGAAATGTTATCGGCCCTGGAACTCTTGAGAGATTCATATGTTAATCTTGAATTGGATTTAGATGATGGTCGCAGAGGGAACCGACACGATCATCTGAGACCCTGGATCCAGGCCCTGACGCACGCGGAAAACGGCATCCTGGTCAACAACAACGCTGCAGCAGTATTATTGTCTCTCAATACGCTGGCCGATAATAAAGAAGTGATTATCAGTCGTGGTCAACTGGTTGAAATTGGCGGTTCCTTTCGGATCCCTGAAATCTTACGCAAAGCCGGGTCAAAGTTGGTTGAAGTTGGAACGACAAACCGAACCCACCTCAAAGATTATGAATCGGCAATATCACTCAGAACCAGACTACTGCTATGGGTACATTCTTCCAATTACAAAATTACTGGCTTTACCAAGGAGGTTTCACTTCCAGAATTGGTGGAATTAGGAAAAAAACACAACATCCCCGTCATGGCAGACCTGGGCAGTGGTGCCCTGGTGGCAATCGATGAATTAGGGTTACAACGCGAACCTTTGGTCTCAGAAATAATTAAAGTCGGTGTTGATCTGGTCACATTCTCTGTGGACAAATTACTTGGTGGTCCTCAAGGTGGAATCATTGCAGGAACTGATGTGCTACTTAAAAAAATTGAAAAGAATAATTTACTGCGAGCCCTGCGACCTGATAAAACCCAAATTCTGCTCACACTGCAAAGTTTGAAAGCCTTTTCGGAAGGATTGGATATTCCAGCAGATATCCCAATTTATAGGGATTTTTTAACAGACGCAGCGGTACTCAAAGCAAGAGCCGAGGTAATCATTTCTAAAGTTGATAATCCGAAACTTTCTCTGGCTGCAATAGATACCCAATCTCAAGTTGGCTCAGGTGCATCACCATCTGAGACAATGGATTCAGCTGCCATTAGTATCAAGCATAAGAATATGACGGTAAACAAAATATCACGCTGTCTGCGATCGAATTCTCCAGCCATAATGGGTCGAATTCGCGAGGAGTTCTTTTTAATTGATCTTAAAGCCGTTCGCGAGAGCGAAGATGCATCTATCATTTCAGCCTTAAATACGCTTCCATAATTAATAGACCAATCGCTCTTATTTCGCCTTGCTTACTCAATTTATAAAACTCAAAGTTTCACATTTTAGGAGTCAACCCTTATGAAACTCACCTCAGCCTGGCAATCACGTCTAAAAGCATTGGGTCCTGGTCTGCTTTGGGCTGGAGCGGCAATTGGTGTTTCTCACCTTGTACAAAGCACTCGCGCTGGCGCCAGTTTCGGTTTTACGCTGGTGTGGGTAGTCATTGTAGCCAATTTATTCAAATATTCTGCATTTGAATTTGGACCTCGCTATGCGGCTGCCATGGGAGAGAGTCTACTAGATGGTTATCGGCGTGTTGGGAAATGGGCGCTGCTTGTATTTTTAATTATGACCTTTGGGACGATGTGGACCATTCAGGCCGCTGTAACTGTTGTGACGGCTGGTCTGGCCATAAAAATCTTTGGGATCGCCTGGAGTCCGCTAATCTGGAGTGCGCTGATCCTGGTCATTTGTGCTGGAATTTTAACCCTCGGGAAATATCCACTGCTTGATAAATTGATCAAAGTTATCATTATCACACTCACCATTTCCACAATTTTAGCCGTCCTGGCTGCCATAAATCATGGTTCATCGGCCAAAGCAGGTTTTATACCACCTCAACTCTGGACAGTGACTGGAATATCCTTTCTGGTTGCTTTGGCGGGCTGGATGCCATCAGCAATAGACATTTCGGTCTGGCATTCGTTATGGACAATCGAACGCACAAAGGAAACCGGAAGTGCGCCCTCTCTGAAGGATGCCCTGTTCGATTTTCGGCTGGGGTATTTCGGAACAGCATTTTTGGCTATTGGCTTTCTAACTCTGGGTGCCCTGATCATGTATGGCACAGGTGAATCCTTTTCAGGATCTGGTGGAGTATTTGCAGGACAGTTTATCAATCTTTACACCTCAACGCTTGGTGAATGGAGCTATATAATCGTGGCTGTTGCGGCCTTTACAACCATGTTTAGCACAACCCTCACCGTTACAGATGCCTTCCCGCGTGTTATGATGCGTTCAACAGAATTAATATTTCCAGATAAATTTGCTGGTAAAAATAATAGCCACCTGTATTGGATATGGATGGTGGTAGTTGCGGGTGGAGGCTTGCTTATCATCGGTCTATACCTCAAGCGCATGACGGTGCTGGTTGATCTGGCAACAACACTATCCTTTCTTACGGCACCAATTCTGGCATATATAAACTACCGGGCGGTTACCGGTGATTGGATGCTCGAGGGTAGCAAACCAGGATCAAAATTGAGAATCCTCAATTGGGTAAGCATGATTTTCCTGGCTGGCTTTGCCCTCTTTTTTATCATCTGGCGTTTTATACTGAATTGAAAGTTGAAAATTGAAAGTTGAAAATTGAAAATTGAATCAATTATGGGAAGGAGATTGTTCAGCGTTCTATGTGGTTAAATAAAAAGAAGTTATGCAAAAAGTAATCGGATTAGCTGGTCATATTGATCACGGAAAAACAGCCTTGGTCAAGGCTCTCACTGGAATAGATATGGATCGCCTGGAAGAAGAGAAACGCAGGGGCGTAACGATTGATATTGGGATCGCCTTTTACAACGACGAAGTGACCTTCATAGATGTACCGGGACATGAAAAGTTTATCAAAAACATGGTTACGGGAGTAAGTACTGTAGACGCAGCTCTTTTGGTTATTGCAGCAGATGATGGGGTGATGCCCCAAACCCGTGAACACCTGGATATTCTGCAATTGCTGGGTGTGAAGAGGCTTTTGGTAGCTCTCAATAAGGTTGATCTGGTTGAACCGGAATGGCTGGACTTGGTAGCCGATGAGGTGGGAGGCTTTCTGACAGAACGAGGATATCCAGGGACTGTTACGGTTCCCGTTTCGGCAGTCACCGGTGCTGGCATTGATGCCTTACATCAGGCGCTCCATGAGCTTATTGGCACAATTAATAATCAGGACCGTCAGGGCGTTTTCCGATTACCCATTGATCGTGTATTTTCGGTAAAAGGTTTTGGTACTGTGGTAACAGGAACGGTGCTTTCCCATGAACTGCGAAAGGGACAGAGTGTAGAACTTTTTCCCCAGGAAACCACTTACCCGGTCCGTGGGCTTCAATCGCACCATGAGGATGTTGAAAAAATCAAGTTCGGCGATCGTGGTGCCATAAATCTTGGAGGGGCAAATGTTGATGAGTTGGGTCGCGGTGCATTTCTGGGAAGTCCCGGCATGTTCCAAACCGGCAGCACCTGGGTTGGGGTGCTGAATGTCCTGGCTCATTGGCGAAAAGCAGTTCGGGAAGCCGATCGCGTCCATATTCATGTTGGGACAGGCAAACGGGAAGCCCGAATTCATCTTCTGGAAGCAAACCAGTGTGAACCGGGGCACAGTATGCTGGCGCAATTCTTTTTTGAAGAAAGCATCTCGGCCGGATTTAAGGAACGAGTTGTTATCCGATTTCTTTCCCCTGAAGAAACGCTAGGGGGCGCAATCCTGTATTGGTCAATAGACCGGCGCTTAAAGAAACAGGATGCTGGACTTGATCTGTTCAAATCGCTGGTTTCCGAAAATATCGAAGACTTAATCCTCAGCGCCATGGCATTTTTTAATAAACCAATGTCCCGGCGAGAAATAGCCCGACTGTTGAGTGTGGCAGAATCCAAGATCCATGCTCTCCTACAGAAAATTGAATCTTTCAAAGTGTACCAGGACAAGTATATCAAAATTCAAGCGTTTGATCTGATACTATCGGAAGTTCAATCAGTACTTGAAACCTATCATAAAGAGCAACCTCTGGGGAAGGGCTTGCCTCGTGAACGGCTGACAACGGCGCCTACAGCTCTCCGAGAATTTGTACTTGCTGCAGCTCTGGCTGAGGGAGCCTTGAAGAACCAGGGTGATCTCTGGCAATTGTCCGGCCATCAGGGGACCCTGGATGAAGCTGATGAATTGCTAAAGCAAAAAATTGTAGAAATATTCGCAGATTCTAATTATTCACCACCAGCCTTGGATGACTTGAATGCAAAACTTGATACCCGGGGCAGCTCAATTCTTCAATGGATGATTCAACATGGAGATCTAATTCGTATCGATAAGGACATTTACCTCCTGGAAAACCAACTCGAGCATTTCTTCGCCCAATTAAGAAAATGGTTCCGAGCAAATCCTGAGTTGACTGTATCGCAGGTGCGGGAAATCATTCCCAGTACCCGCAAATATTTGTTGCCCATGTTGAACTATGCTGAACGTAAGGGTCTGTTGATGCGCGATGGGGATGTAAGGCGCTGGGTTGGAGAAGAGCTGGGTAAAAGTTAAATGAGACTAGGATCTCTAACCATATTGTCGATATAGATCATCGATACCTAACAGCTTCAAAAACCCTGTATTTTTTGACCTTGTAGGTCAGCCCACTTCAGGGCTAATTTCAGCAGGCAATACTCTGCTCATAATTGGTATTTTGTATTTAAAACCTATATTATTCGAATGTCAAAAAAGAAAGCCCAGCAGACCGAAAATAGCACGCCTCTCATGCGTCAGTATTACGAGATCAAATCCAAATATCCGGGTGTTCTTTTGCTATATCGGATGGGCGATTTCTATGAAACTTTTGACGAGGATGCAAAAGTGACTTCTAAAGTCCTGGGAATAACGCTGACGAGTCGCTCAAATGGAAAAGCGGCTAAGATCGCTCTGGCTGGTTTTCCATACCACGCTCTGGATGCTTATCTATATAAATACATGCAAGCCGGGCTGCGGGTTGCTATTTGTGAACAGGTCGAAGATCCCAAACAAGCCAAAGGAATCGTAAAACGCAAGGTTGTTGAAGTTGCTACCCCTGGTTCCGCCATGAGCGAACACTTTCTCACAGCCAAAGAATCGAACTATCTCGTTTGTGTTTACACGCTTGATCAAAAAATCGGACTCTCTTTTCTGGATGTATCAACAGGCAAATTTGGTGTTCTTGAACTTCAAGCTAACCAGTTGAAGGCATTTTTAGCTGGACTGGCTCCTCGCGAGATTTTGTTATCCGAGGCGGATTCAATCTCTGAAAGCTATTTTGGACGAGGTCAATGGCTGCTTACCCGGGTTGAGAGTTGGGTGTTTAATCCCGATTATGCCCAGAACGAGCTCACGAAAAAATTTAAGACTCAGGGACTCAAAGGTTACGGCATGAGCGGGATGACAGCTGGTGTCTCAGCTGCTGGAGCTGTTCTTTATTATCTTCAGAGTTATCAAGGGCGCGATCTTAAGCATGTAACTGGTATCCAAGCACTCAGCGCAGATGATTGGATGACGCTTGATAATGATTCACTCAGAAATCTCGAACTTTTTAGATCCTTACGCGGCGGGGGGGAAGGTACGCTCATCTCTGTCCTGGATGATACCGTAAGCTCTGGCGGGGGACGATTATTACGTGATTGGCTGCATAAACCTTTAGTGGATAAAAAGCGAATCGAAAATCGCCTTGATCAGGTCCAACCTTTTTTCGAGGACTCCAATCTTAATAATGATCTTCGTTCATTATTGAAGCAAATAGCTGATTTGGAACGTCTCCTTTCCAAATTAAGCTCTACAAGGGGCTCTGGCAGGGATTTGAGTGGATTAAGAAGCACATTGGCGCTACTACCTGATTTAGCCCAATTGCTTAACACTGAGGCAATTCATGAAAGCGGTCTTCGAGTTGAAAGTTTGCCAGATACCAGCGCCTTACTGGCAGAGCTCGACACACTGATTGTAGATGAACCTCCAGTTTCGGTAAAGCATGGAGGCATAATCAGGGATGGGATAGATTCGGAATTAGATGAGATCAGAGGGATAGCCCGAAATGCCAAGTCCTGGCTGGTTGATTTCCAGGTATCGGAACGCAAACGTCTGGGCATTCCTTCTTTGAAAATCGGTTTTAATAAAGTATTCGGCTATTATATCGATATCACCCACACGCATAAGGATTCGGTTCCCGAAGATTACATCAGGAAACAGACTCTGGTTAACTCTGAGCGTTTTATTACTGAGGAGCTCAAGGAGTATGAGGAAAAAGTATTGCATGCCGAAGAGCGCTACACCGCTCGCGAGTATGAGATTTTTGATGAATTGAGGTTGCGGGTTTTGACGGATGCGATTAATATTCAAAGTATAGCTGATTTTTTAGCACGATTGGATGTGGTGAGTACTTTTGCTAAAATTGGATATGATCGTAATTACTGTCGACCAGAGTTAAATCATTCCCGGGAAATCAAAATTAAAAATGGGCGGCACCCGGTGATTGAGCAATTGCTGCCAGTAGATGATGCATTTATTCCCAATGATCTTTTGACAGATGCGGAAAAGGATCAGATCCTCTTGATTACCGGGCCAAATATGTCGGGAAAGTCAACTTATCTGCGTCAGGTCGGCCTGATTGTGCTCATGGCACAAATTGGGTGCTTTATTCCGGCTGATGAAGCAGTTATCGGTATGGTTGATAGAATATTTACCAGGGTTGGGGCTTCTGATAATCTGGCAGGGGGTGAGTCCACATTTTTAGTGGAGATGAATGAGACAGCCAATATTCTGAACAATGCAACTCAACGCAGCCTGATCCTCCTGGATGAGATAGGGCGGGGAACCTCGACTTATGATGGACTCGCTATTGCCTGGTCGCTCATTGAATATCTGCATGGCACGGCTGAGCGAGCTGCTCGAACCCTCTTTGCAACTCATTATCATGAATTGACCAAACTGGAAGGCATCCTGAAAAGGCTCAAAAATTACAATGTTGCCGTTCGGGAATATGATGATAAGGTCATTTTCTTGCGCAAGATCGTGCCTGGGGGAGCCAGTCGGTCTTATGGAATTCACGTTGCTCAGATGGCTGGCGTTCCGGCTCCAGTAATTCAAAGAGCGAACGAGATCTTATCAGATTTAGATTCCGGTGAAATCAGTGTGCGAAGTGATCAAATTAAGCAAAATGCCCCAACTTTTGATACCCGGCAAATGTCGCTTTTCAATAAACAGGAAAATATTTTACGTGAAAAAATTGACGGCCTCAAACTGGATCAAATGACACCCCTGGAAGCAATGGTTCTCCTGGATGAAATGGCTCGGAGCATCAAAGGTGAAAAGTAGAATGGAAACAAGACGGGGGACTGCGCGTATACTCCTCATGAATCGACTTGTGGTATTACTTTTCCTGCCTTTCGTCTTGTTAGCTGAGACCGTATCATACGGTGAGGACCCTTTTGTATTGGGGATGTCAATTGATGCTTATGCCCTGGGAAATATTAAAGCGCTTCCTATGTCTAATCCCAGCCCAGGCAGCAATGTCGCCTATCTGGGGACCCGTGATTTTAAATTAGGATTCCAGCACACCGAGGGCTTTGGTGGAGTTTATCAGACAGATGTGTTAAGCGGGAGCAAAGAAAAATGGTCGCTGCTCCTTTTTCGGGGAGGAGTGAGTGGCATTCCCGATACTAGAGATGCCTTGCTAGATTATGGAAGCGATGGTATTGCTGGTACGCTCGATGCTGATAGTACTGAGGGGAATGGACGACTGGATCCTGGAGAACGTCTCAGCATTAATTCAATAAACTATTTCAGCACACAGCAATTCCTGGCGGAACTTGGGTACACACACCAGCTTTACCCGCGACTTGCTCTCCATGGGACGGCCAGATTACTGTATCATGATCTTTATTCAGCAAGTGGTTTTGGTGTGGGTTTTCACGGTGGTTTGCTATACGAACCGCTTAACAATCTGCAATTGGGTATTGAGTTGACTGATATGCTGAGTACGACAATATTTTGGAGTAGTGGGCTCACGGAGGTCTACACCCCGCAACTGTTTACCGGTATTGACTACCGCTTCAAATCAGAAAAGATTCCTTTTATGATACATCCGATTTTCCAGGCTGAATTCTCATTGGACGGAAAACAAACTCAGTTAAATCAGGGGAATTGGGGCTATGCTGGTGGTTTGGAGATCGTTTTTCAGGAGCAGCTCTTTATCCAGCTGGGTCGCAATGCCCTGGATCAGTTCCAGGTCGGTGCCCTGATCCGAACCCGTTTCATGGATCTACAATATGGTACTGGTTTCTCAGAGCTGGTAACCATTGCCGGGCAAACTCATCGTGTCGGTATTGGTCTGAAACTTGATGAATTTGATCTGTTTTAAAAATAGCTTTTAAGCGAGTCATCCTGAAGGAAGAGAAGAATCTCAATCCCTTGTATCAATCGTTTTTTATTCAAGGGTAATGGGTAGTAATACTTCCACTATTAAGGGCAACTGCCGATTGCGGGATTCCGAGGTCCCCTAAACACTCAGAATGACCATATCTATTAGGAGGGCTGATAAAATGCTTGATAGACGGGCTGCATGGGAACTTTTATGTGAGTATACAACTGGCGAATCTCTGCGGAAACACGCGCTTGGGGTAGAAGCAGCCATGCGAACAATGGCTAAAAAATATGGTGAGGATCCTGAACTATGGGGGATTACCGGTCTGTTGCATGACTTTGATTATGAAAAGTATCCCACTGCTGATGAGCATCCCTATAAAGGAAATGAAATCCTAAAGGAGCTAGGTTATCCTCAGGAGCTATTAGATGCCATAATGGGACACGCTGAGTATACAGGAGTGAAAAGGCAAAGCCTGCTGGCTAAGTCCCTGTTTGCTGTCGATGAATTAGTGGGGTTTATCTTTGCAGTCACCTATGTGCGTCCCAGCAGGGCTATTTCAGAGGTCGTTCCCAGATCCATACGAAAAAAGCTGAAATCAAAATCATTTGCAGCCAGTGTAAATAGGGAAGACATAGCCAATGGTATTACGGATCTAAATTTAGAAGAAAATGAACATTACCAGCTGATTATTGATGCACTGGCAGATGTGGCAGGGGATTTAGGCTTGGCTGGAGTGTCCCCGGAATAAATATTAAGGAAAAGCCTGGCTAAGATTTCAAGTCTTCACAAGCTTCCTGGTAATCAAATTATCTTTAACAGTAGTTGTCTGAATTCACTCAGTATCATAGCCGTTGCCCCCCAGACCTTATGCCCATCAATATCAAAATGAGGAATCTTCCAGTCACGCCCCTGGAAATGTCTTGTTTCGAACATAATGTCAGCCTTCCTGAAGTTCAATAATGATACGCTGAAAATATGCGCAACTTCTCTGGGGTCGGGACGGAGATCGGGTGAAGTTCTCATAAAACCAACTACGGGTTGCACCAGGTGACGACTTACAGGTATGGGTAAGGGGCTTGTCAGTCCCAATATTTCCACATCTTTTGCCAGTAGATGAACCTCTTCCTCGGCCTCGCGCAGGGCTGTCTCAATATCAGTTTCCGAGCCTTCACGTCGTCCACCGGGGAGAGCCACCTGGCCGCTATGGGCAAATCCATCCTGGCTACGAACGATGAGCGGAAAATACCATTCGCCTTGATCGGGATAAAGGGCGATAAGGACAGCTGCGTGGTGCAGGACCTCGGTGTTACTTAATTCACCACGACCCTGGGGCATCAATGTGCTTTGGGCCTGCCACCCTGGTAAAGGTTTCTGTAAAAGGGATTTTAAGGCTTCAATAATTTGTAGATCTGCCATTAGTCTGCCGTACGTATTCGCTTCATAGATATACCTAAAATGCCACTTAAGCTTGCTCCAATACCTATAAACAGGAAGATAATGCGAGGTGATATATATTCTGCAGCAATCCCCGTCAAAGCGACAGAAATGGACATCACACCAATAACAGCCAAATTAATCATAGAAAATACCCTGCCCTGCATTTTTCCCGGGACAATGGAGTGAATCAAAGTGGTGCGAGTGACCTGAATAAAGGGAATACCAAGTGAATGGATAAAGATGATGGTTAGGGTTAACCAAAAAGGATCAAAATCAAGCCGGCCTACCCAGAAAAGGGGTATAAAGGTAATTCCGTCATAGATCAGTCCCAGCATGAGCCAGGTTCCTTTTTTGTATTTATCAGCGAGACGAAAAACAAAAACCGTAGCGATAAGCATTCCAATGCCATAGCTCGATTGAATATAGGCGAAATCCTGCCCGCTGCCATCCCAGACCTCCTTTATTAAAAGGGGAGTACCAACCACTGCCGGTCCCATGATAAACAGGTTGTTCAGGGCAGTGATCAGAATGATCCAGAATAAACGGCTGTCCTCTTTGGTAACATACCTTAACCCTTTTTTTAGTTCCGTCAGATGTCGGCTCTCAAAATTGATTTCTCTGTGATCCGGGCGTTTGTATGAAATCAGAAATATCATGATGAACGATACCATAAAAGTACCCGCATCCAGGAAAAATAGGTTCACCACTCCCATGGCGTTCAAGAGCAAGCCGGCGCCAAAAAGACCGACAAAATATGCCATATATCCTGTTGATTGGAGCAGTGCGTTCACTTTTAACAGCTGTTGGTGATTGACAATTTCAGGGATGATGGCATCTCGAGCAGGATTGAACAGCGTTCCAAAGGATGCAGCCACAAAAATGATCATCGCCAGCCAAGCAGGTGTTAGGACATTGAAAATATATAATAAGGGGATGAGCAGGATTAGAAAAAAGCGCGCGATATCACTGATAAGCATTAGATTTCTACGCCGGTAGTGATCAGCTAAGACCCCTGCAAAAAGACCAAATATTAGCGCCGGAACCGTAGCTGCAAAGGCGATGAATCCTGTTAGGGAGGGAGAACCAGTCAAATCCAGCATTAGCCAAATCACAGCCATATGGGTGATACTATCACCGGCTTGTGAGACAAGCTGACCCAACCACAAATATGATATATTTCGATTAACTAGAAGTTGCTTGAGACGGGTAAGGATGATATCACTATGTATTGTTTATTAGATTGTTCTTTTGCGATGGCATCAGGATCTGGGGTCAGTCCCCTTTTCAGGTGTGCAGGAAATAATCGTTGCCTGTAATTAATTTTGAAAGATTCAGCTTGTAGCGAGGATCATCGTCTCAATAGGAATGCATACGGTTCTGCTCAGCGGGGTGGATCTATTTTAGAGATTTGATAAACTCTTTTGGAATTTTCTCTAGTTGCTCCCGTCGAACGCTATTATTGTACACATCAACGATTTGAGGGGTCAGCATGACCAGTAGTTCAGTCCTCTTCTTTGCTTTTTGCGTTACCTTGAATAGTTCCCCGATCAGAGGAATGGATCCCAGTATTGGTACCCTCTGTGTTGTCTCCACATCAGATTCCTGCATCAATCCTCCCAGTACCACGGTCTGACCATTTTTAACGATGACCTCAGTGACCGCCCGCCGGGTTGAAATGATGGGGATACCATCCGGGGTGAGTCCCTGCTGGAAATTTGCCTGAGGTTCAAGACGAATAGTAACTGTTGAATCATTATTAACATGAACTCGAATAGTCAGTTTGACGGTGGCATTTTTAAACTCATAAGATACCATACCAAATTCGTTAAGCTTGGGATAAGGAATCTGGTCTCCAACCTCAATTTCAGCGCTTTTATTGTCAAGGACCATCAGGTGTGGAGTAGATAGCAGATTAAGATCATTTGTTTTCGAGAGCATACCGAGTACCAGATCAATATTCTCGGCAATAATCCCTAGACCGAAACCAGCAGCTATATCTGGTAACACTGGTATAACCAGGGGGTCAATAAAGCTACTGGTACGGTAACCAAAATCTGTGCCCATTACACCGCTTTCACCATTTGAACCCTCTTGCTCTGTGAACCATTGAACCCCTCTTTCATGATCATCACCTGCCGTTACCTCAACGATCGCTGCCTTGATATGGACCTGCTGGGTGTGCTGATCCAACTCAGACATTAGTTTGATTAACTCAGTTACTTGCCCAGGTGTATCCTGAATGATCACTGTGTTTGTTCGTTCGTCACCAAAGATTGTCCCAATGTCCTTGGTCACAAAAGCCCTGACAGTTTCAGCCATTTCCTTTGATTCTGAAAACTGACATGAATATGAGGCAATTCTTGTGGGTATGGCAATATCGTCCTTGTTGGTAACCAGATATTTTCCTGAGTTTCCAAGTTGCTGAAAGCCCAGATTGTAGAGTTCTGTCATAATAGATAAGGCTTCAAGGGGAGCAATTTCTTTGAGATCCAGAGTAATTTTATTAGTACGTATTTCAGGGTCCGAAATGAATATCATCCCACTTTTTTCACTTAGGATGCGAAGTACATTTTCCAGTTTGACCTCTTTCACCGTGATGGAGATTTTTTCTCCTTTGCTCTGTGGTAATCCAAGCAGAGGGATGAGAAATAAACAGAGCAATAGAAATTGTCGTGTTGATTTAAGGGGTCTAGGTTTTAAATTCATGTCATTCTCTTTCGATAACGATAACATATTGGTCATAGTTATTGGCTAAAACAATCATTGTATCCTGGATAGTCTGGATAGTATAACCCTGGATCAGATCACCCACACCGTATATATCATTATTTAAAATAGCGTATGGATAGGAGCGATCCCAGATAATACCGTTAATAGTAATCTTTGGTCTGACAATCCTTTTTTTCTTCTTAACAGGTTTTTTTGTAGGCTTCTTCCCAGACACAGGTTTCTCTATTAGCTTGTCCTCGGGTCGCGGTGCGACATAAACACGAACAAAAGGATTGCGTAAATTCTCTACGGTATCCTGGCGGCTGAGGGTGTCTATCGCCTGAACGAATTGGAGCTCTTCAATTAATGGTGACGAGACCGTCCGCATTGTGGTTTGAAGAGAGGTTAAATCAAGTGTCAGGGCGTTGCCAACCTGCTCGGGGACTCCTCCAGAAAATATTTTTTTATAGGCACCCGAAAACCAGAGTCCGGCAGAAATCATGATTATACTAACCAATATGATGATGGGTATGAGTTTTTTGTTTTTCACTTCTTCTTGGCATCCTTTGCGACAAGCACCGATATGGTCAGATCATAACGGCCGTAATCTTTTCGCTCCAGGGGTTTAAGTACCAAATCGTCAATCAAAATCCATTCTTTGTGTCCCTCGAGAAGATTTAGGAATTTGAGGAAATCAGGATAGCGTCCAATAACGCTCAGACGGATCAAATGAGATTGATATACTTTTGAGACGTCCACGAATTTGTTCATTGGCTCCAGGGTGATAACTTTCAAAAGTGAGGTCGTGCAAAATCTATCAATTATAGGGAAAATCGCATTTACACGGGTGCTTTGCAGAAGTCTTGCCTTGAATACTGCTTCTAAGGAATCCAACTCTTCCAATTGGATATTCAAATTTTGGATAGCCTCTTCAATGTCCAGACTTACCAGATCGATATAGGTTTCAGCCAGTTGATTCTGGCGTAAAACAGCATCATCATAACGCATGCTCTGGGGGAGAATGAGGATTTGCAGTGATGATCCTGTGAAGCCGAAATATATAACAATCGCCACCACCAGCCATTTCATCTGTATCGCTTCTACCCAGAATTGAAATTGTTTTTTCATTCGTAGAGCCCCAGTGAAAATACCAGTTTTAAACGATCTTCTTCTTTATAGATGCGATTATTCTCAACCTTGATGTCACTGAAATTGGTGGAAATCGGTAGACTGAAAAGAAGATTGCTGCGGAAATTATCCACTGACAAAATATCCCGGTTCCCACCTTCTATATATGTAAACCCTTCAATGGTCAATGTTGGACCAGATTTAGTCTTTTTTTTGGTGGTTGCTGCTCGGGAAAAGATTTTTGTAATGACCAAGTCGGGGGGGAGGGCTTTTGTTATATCAATAAGGGTTTTACGCCATACGCTGGGTCGTGTTCTTGGCTGAAGAAATAGTTGTGCTTGACTGCGTAATTTGTTACGCACGCCGATCTTGCGCTCCAGAAACAACATGCGAGGTTCAACCCGGGTTATTTTACTTTCGATATCCTCATTGAGCTCTTCAAAAACAGTAGCCATGTATGTTTGACTCTGATGGGTTCGGAAAAGGATAAATAGTGTTACAGCGAAAATAAGTATGTAGACAAAAAAGCTAAAACGTTTCAGGTGTTGTCTGACACGTTGATCGGCAGTCGTGCTGAGAAAATTTAATTGAAATTCCATTTTATCTCAATGACAAACCGATAGCAGTAGAAAACTGGTAAGCTAGTTCAGGTGTAATTTCAATATCAGGATAGAACTCAGTTATTGGATCCCAAAGCTCTGCCGGAATTTCCATAATTTTTTCTGACATGGTAAAAAACGACCTGATAAAGGAATCATTCATAAGACCGCCTGTAAGGTAAAGTCTTTCTACTTTCTGACTGGTATTATAAAAATGACGAAAATTCAATTTTCGAATTGTCAGTGACAGTTCCTTTAATTGTTTTTCGATTTTTTGGTTTTCCATATAAAGGGTTGTGAGCGGTACGTTTGCACTGCTTTTCTCAAGGGTTCCACGTCGTAAATGTTCAACTTCAGTAAAGCCGATGTCTGCAGCTTTGGCAATAATCCGATTGAGGGAATTCCCTCCAAAGGGAAGGTAAAGAAATTCCGGGTACTGTGCTGGATCCATGATGGTATAATGAGAATTACTACCACCAAGCTGTAATATACCAACCGCCTCGGACAATTTGGGATGGGAACGCTGGAAAAGATCTATGGTAGGTAGCGTACTGGTTTCCATTAACTTCATATTGGCTGAAAGAGATTTAAACACTTTTACAAGCCATTCTATCCGATTTTTCTTTATAACTGCCAGTAGCACATTAACATTCTTCTTGGCTGTCTGGGGGAGCAATGCAAAATCAAAATCATAATTATCCACAGGATCAGACAGAAGTGGTGCCAGCTCCCAGAATAAGGCTTGCTTCAATTCATGAGAGCCAATCTGGGGAAGTTGGAGAAAGAAAGTATTTTGATATTCCGAACTGAGACCGACATTGACATCAGCTCGCCGGTAGGGCACTTCAGCCAGTAATTGCCTAAGACCGGTCATGATGTGAGTCTCGTTAACTTCTCGGATATCGGTTAGGTTATCTTTCTCAAGAAAATCATATCTCAGGAGCTGGGTAAGATTTCTGTTCTTCTTTTTAGTATAATATGAAGCCAACTTGATTGAGTTGGTTCCTATATCAATACCGATGCGAATTTTTTTTGATTTTGCCACGTTCTCTAATTACTTGGTTTTATTTCATCAAACAATTCAGCCTCTTTTCATACATACCATATCCTATGAATATAGGAATACAAGAGAATGATTCTATTCAAAAAGGGTGAAAGGATGAGAAAATAGGTTCAATTTGAGTAGTTGATTTGAAGCATTTGATCCCTTATAAATTAATCAGGAAATATCTCTAAAAAAAACTCGGCTATAGTAGGATAATGGAATCTCTTTCATTAGAAATAATTTTTCAAATATCAATGTATTGCTTTACTCCATATTTAGGACGGTCACCCACTGAATCACTATTGGCCATATTCGTTTGGCTGGAAATGATGCTTGGGATACATGATTCCATGGCGTGCAGGATAGTTCTAAATATCTCCTGAGAGTATTCCGACCTGATTCAAACTTCGAACAGAATTAGGATCCGAATCGCTGACACAGCTTATGACGAAACTGGAGCCATCTTCGCAGAGATACCTGTATGAAGAATCAGAAAAATATTTACCGACCATATCTACTCGCTCCAGATCATTCCAGTCTGCTCCCATCACATACCCAGCAGGGTTAACTGTGGGAAACTGGCCGTGCTCACTGGAGTAAATGCGGAGCTGCGTGCGGATGCTGCCTAGAGCGGCATCTGCCTCACTCAATTTGGCTTGTGCAATGTTGTGTTCATATAGGGGTACTGATATGGCACTTAAACCACCAATGACAATAAGGGTGATCACAACCTCTGCCAGGGAAAAGCCAATCAGCTCGTCAAAACTCTTATTAAATACTTTCACGATAATATCCTCCAGTAGATTGAGACAATGTCTCATTGTATCTATTTTCGCGTGTGGGTGGAATAAGAGTCAAACGCCATGCCAACTCAATATATGGCAGGATAAGTATAATATTAACAAATGGAACGCCTTATCATATTTGTAGAATTAACTGCAAGCTCTGTAGCATAATATTTACATTTTTTGTAATCTGGTAATATTATTATTCCCCATGACTCAAAGCATAAGTGGGCTGAGGCCAATTGGGATCAGAATATAAATGGCAGGACCGGTCAAAGGTGTGTGCTTCAGTGAGATCTGGTGCCATACTTATTAATTATTTGATTAAAAATTGATACTGCAGTACTTCAAAGGAGTGGAACAGTGGGATGCCAATTAGGATCCAGTATTTTTTCTAAATCGATATGATGGGTCAACAGCAGGGTTAAAAAAAACCCTCATCAGGTGATAAGGGTTAATGTTAGAGTGTCTGGTTTTGATTAAGCATGGTGATGTTTTTTCTTGCGCCATTTCTTGGTCTTCCATTTTCCAAGCTGCTT
>JABMPR010000040.1 GCA_013202895.1 bacterium
ATTAATGACCACACCTGTTCCCAGGATACATAATTTGTTGTGGAGCATACCAGAAGGCATATAATGAAATTTATAGGTTTCACCCGCATGCATCACGGTATGACCTGCATTACCGCCACCATTAAAACGAACAACCAAATCACTTTGCTCAGCCAGTACATCAACTAGCTTGCCCTTGCCTTCATCACCCCATTGAGCACCAACGACGATGGTGTTTTTCATGCTTTCTCCTGTAGAAACGAGCGGTTTAGATCCACTTAACAATTTATTAATAATCAGCCCCGTAATTGGGTGCTTCCTTGGTAACCTGTACATCATGGGGATGACTTTCCTTAAGCCCAGCCCCACTTATTTTTACAAATTGACCATTGCCCCTTAAGGTCTTTATATCGGGTGTTCCACAATAGCCCATGCCAGCCCTTAAGCCGCCAATCAGCTGAAAAACTACATCTTTCAAAGCCCCTCGATACGGAACCCGACCTTCGATACCTTCAGGAACCAGTTTTTGAGAGGCTTCCTGGAAGTAGCGATCTGCACTACCCGCATTCATGGCTGAAATGGAACCCATTCCACGGTAAACCTTGTAGGCACGACCCTGGAAAAATTCTTTATGCCCAGGACTTTCATCAGTCCCTGCCAGTAAACCACCAACCATGATCACTGATGCTCCAGCTCCAATAGCTTTGGGCAGATCACCAGAAAATTTAACACCACCATCAGCGATGATGGGTACGCCGTGTTTATCCCCTTCTTCGGCACAGTTCGCGATGGCAGAGATCTGTGGCATTCCAACTCCAGCAACAATCCTGGTGGTACATATGGATCCCGGACCAATCCCTACTTTCACAGCATCTGCACCAGCTTCAATAAGCGCTTTCGTGGCTTCGGCGGTGGCGACGTTTCCAGCAATGATTTGGGCATGAGGGTATTGAGATTTAATTGTAGTAACTATTTTTGTGACATTGATTGAATGACCATGAGCAGTATCGACTACAATGACATCCACCCCGGAATCCATGAGCAGTTTTACACGTTCTAATGATTCAATGCGAGCACCAACCGCTGCGCCCACAATCAGACGACCATTTGAATCAGTGGCAGAATTGGGAAATTCAACGGCTTTTTCAATATCCTTGATAGTAATCAAGCCTTTAAGGTTATTATGTTTATCGATGAGGGGTAACTTTTCAATCTTGTACTGTTTCATGAGAGCACTGGCCTCAATCAGTGTCGTAGATTGATTCCCAGTTATTAGATCTTTGTGGGTCATGGCATCTTGAATCAGCCTGCTAAAATCTTCCTCAAAACGGATATCCCGATTAGTAATTATCCCCAAAAGTTTGCCATCAACAACAACAGGAACCCCTGAGATATGATAATGAGCCATGAGATCCGCTGCATCTCCAACGGTATGTTGAGGGGTCAGAGAGAAAGGATCAGTAATCACACCGTGCTGTGATCGTTTTACCTTGTCCACTTCTCCTGCCTGCTGTTCGGGTGTAAGATTTTTGTGAATGATGCCAATACCTCCAACTCTGGCCATGGCAATGGCCAGTCTGGATTCTGTGACTGTGTCCATGGATGCGGACATCAGGGGGATATTGAGTCTGATCGTTTTTGTTAATTGGGAGGAGACATCAACATCGTGAGGCAATACATCTGATTGTGCTGGAACGAGTAACACATCATCAAAGGTAATTGCTTCCCAGGTCTTGTACTTTTGCATGGTGAACCTCTTAATACTTTGATTGCTTAAACTGATGTTCTAAAAGGATTTCTTCGTCCATCCGCAGGTCGAGAAGTAAAGGCAGTACGCATTTCAGGAAGATTCGGCAGGTTGGATGGTGAGCATTCATCTTGCCACGCAAGGTAAACGCAGGCGTGCCCGGTGCAAAAGGAATCAATTGATAAATGATAATAATCCGAGCCTGAAATTGGATTCAATCGATTTCACCCTACATTCCACCATGGATTCAACGCTTAAACCCCTTGCTCTCTATGTACATGTCCCATTTTGTAAGGCAAAATGTACCTATTGTGATTTCTATTCAATCATTGGTAGAGAGGATTCCATTCCCATCTATCTGCAACGCCTCCTGAATGAAATCGAACATCGTAGCCAGACCCATGATCTTTCCAGCCATTATATAGATACTATATTCTTTGGTGGGGGAACTCCAAATCTGCTTTCGCCAGCTCATCTGGACCAAATTATGGAACGTCTGTTGAAGCTGACTTCCCCGGGACCAAACATGGAGATCGGGATTGAGATCAATCCAGGTGAAGCAAGTTTAAGCAACTTGAGGGGCTATAAGGCTATAGGTATCAACAGAATAAGTATTGGTATGCAAAGCTTCCAGCCGCATCTATTAAAATTCATGAGTCGCATTCATACACCGGATAAAAGTATCTCAACCTTCAAGAATGTACGTAAGGCGGGTTACGATAATGTCAGCGCTGATCTCATTTTCGCAGTCCCGGGACAAACCCGTGACCACTGGATAGCTGATCTTCAGCGCCTGGTTGACCTGCAACCGGAACATATCTCAACCTATTCACTCACGATGGAGGAAGGGACGGCACTGCATCGCTGGGTGGATGCTGGGCATATTAAAATGCTGGAAGAAAATGTGGACACGAGTATGTACGCCTGGGGACGTGCTTTTCTTGAAAAGTCGGGTTATCCAAATTATGAAATTTCCAACCACGCC
>JABMPR010000041.1 GCA_013202895.1 bacterium
ACTTTCCTCATCTCCTTCCAGGGCATGGGCAGTCTCCTTTCATGGTATCTACCCAGTTTAACCCAATAATGTGTTACCTATGTCTTGACATTATTGTGTTACCCATGTCCTGAAACTGTACCGCCTAAGGCGTTAACTACATGGAGGGATTATGTTGATTATTGCTGCTCTTCTTTGTTTCGCGATCGGAGTCGCGCACTCTTATTTGGGTGAACGGTACATTTTGGAGCGGCTTTTACGGAAGACACAAATTCCTCATCTCTTTGGTAGCGACCTTTTCACAAAGAGAACCCTTCGGTTTGCATGGCATCTTACGACAATCGCGTGGTGGGGTTTGGGTTACCTGGTGTGGGCCGCTTCTCAGGAAGAGCCCAACTTGCGACTTATCATCCTATGGACGGTAGGGTTGGTGTTCTTTACGAGTGGCGCAATCGCGTTAGTTGCTTCAAGGGGAAAGCACTTAAGCTGGGTGGTCTTTTGGGCAATAGCTGCACTTACCCTCTTTGCTGGTACCAGTAGCTAACAAGCGCCTGCTACTGACCGGACTCGAAGCTATATTTTAGTAATCTCAGGCGGGATTATGAATCGTCAAAACCGAACAACTCCCGAACACCTCTACTGCCCGGCAGTAGAAGCGCAAATTCGTTATACGTACCGAGGGATGAAACTCTGAAAACTCCAGACAAAATAGTGGTTGCCGAGACTACGCCATTGGCGTATATTGATTTATGGTATTTGTTGAGACCCCAATATTCACAAAGAGAGTCACCTCGATATTGGGTCTTGAGGATTATCGGCTTTTACAAAAAGAACTTGTTCTTCGCCCCGAATCTGGGAAAATCATCTCCGGAAGTGGTGGACTCAGGAAACTGAGATGGACAGGATCTGGGCGTGGTAAACGGGGTGGAAGTAGGCTAATCTACTGCTACATTCGAGATGACAGGGTTATTCTTATGTTGTTTATATACACCAAAAATGAGACTGAAGATTTGACGAAAGATCAAATAAAAGTATTGAGATCAATCGTGGAAGAGGAGTTGAAATGAAAGAAGAAATGTTTGAAGAATTGAAGAACAGTATAAAGCAAGGTGGTGCTATCCTTCGTGGTGAGATCGCTCCCGGTCGCTCCTTCGATGTCGATAACCCTGATGTGAAAGCAATTCGTGAACAATATGGTCTTTCACAAGATAAATTTGCTCAATTGCTGGGTATTAGTGCTGCTACTCTTAGAAATTGGGAGCAGGGTAGAAGACATCCAGAAGGTCCAGCGAGGATTTTACTATCTGTGGCTGCAAAACATCCAGAGGCCATTTTGGACACTGTCCATCAATGATCTGAAAACTAAAAACTCGGCGGATAACAAAGGTACTGTGTTAAAAGTCAAGCTAAACAAGCTGGACCATATTCCGTTTCATTCTGCCAAAGAAAATAGATCAGCAGCAGCAGTTTTCTAGCCACAGCGATGACTCCAGCCTTTTTAGGATTGCCCTTTTCTAACATCCCGTGTAATTAGATTTCATTTTTGGATTTGATTTTATTGCTGAGATAGATTGAATATACCTTAACCAAGAGCTTAACATTTATTGTCCCGTATACGCAGATCATGTCGGATCAAAGATATAGGATGCCATGGTCAGCTCAAGACGTTCCATCCAACCGATGCTTTCCCAGAACTTCAGACCATTTATATTATCTCGACGAATAAAGAGATGACATTTCTCAATTCCGGCGTTTTCCAGTTTTTTGAGACAATCCGCAACAAGCTGTTTTCCAACCCCCTGCCGTCGAACAGCGGGAATTACAACCAGATGATGTATAAAACCCCGTCGACCATCATGGCCACACAAAACGCCCCCAACAAGTTTGCCATCCTGCTCAGCTGTAATACTGAAGCCGGGATTTCGTTCCAAAAAAGAACGATAACCCTTTTGTGAATCAGCCCGGGTTACATCAACCCCAGGCGTGGAGACCCAAATATCATACAGGGGTTTATAGTCCGATTCAATCATTGTCCGGAAGGTGATGCAGCTCATTTTGAAGCCCTCGCGTTAATCTACTAAAGCAGGGTGCAGGACCTTGTTTTGCAGAACCTGTTCGTCCGCATGATATGAAGAGCGTACCAGGGGTCCCGATTCAACATAATCAAAACCAATATTGAGACCATAAACTTTATGTTCTGCAAACTCGTCTGGATGAACAAAACGATGTACCGGCTCATGGGATTTGGTGGGCTGCAGATATTGGCCTAAAGAAAAAATCTGACAACCTGTAGCTCTCACGTCATTCATGAGTTCAATCACCTCTTGCCTGGTTTCACCAATACCCACCATAATCGAGGTTTTGGTCTGAAGACCGGCGAGAACGGATTGTCGCAGGACATCTAGTGAGCGTTGATATTGTGCCTGGGGCCGAATTTTTCGGTGTAGACGCTCCACTGTTTCCATGTTGTGACTCATGATTTCGGGGCCAGCGTCAAGAACAGTAGCGATGTTCTCCGCTATCCCCTGGAAATCTGGTGTCAAAACTTCAATTGAACACCCCGGAACTTCCTGGTGAACCAGCCGGATCGTTTCAGCCCAGATGGCAGCGCCGCCATCTTCCAGCTCATCTCGATCTACAGATGTAATAACGCAATGATGTAAGCCCATCTTTTTCACGGCTTCTGCGGTACGGCGCGGCTCGTCCATATCAACGGCAGAAGGCCGACCAGTTTTTACCGCGCAAAAGGCACAGGAGCGCGTGCAGATATCGCCCAGGATCATGATGGTGGCCACCCGGCGTTCCCAGCATTCGCTGATATTTGGACACATAGCCTCCTGACAAACAGTATGCACCCTGTTGTCAGACACAATACTCTTCAGGTCCTGAAAATTTGGACCACTGTGCAACCGGGTTTTGAGCCAGTACGGTTTTGAGGGTACAGACATCTAAACAATCCCCGATAATTCCTTTGCAGGATCCATCGTTTCAAGTTTACGCATCAGGGACTCCAGGAACTGCCCGCCCATAGCCCCATCGATGAGCCTGTGATCAAAGCCCAGGGTGAACACACACATCTGACGGATAGAAATTTC
>JABMPR010000042.1 GCA_013202895.1 bacterium
ATCTGATACGATATCACCAAACATGTTGCCAGCAACGATGACACCATAATTTTCGGGATTCTTGGTGAGCCACATCATCTGAGCATCAATATTGGTATTCCACAATTCAATCTCAGGGAAATCAGCTTTCTGCAATTGCTGGGCCATTTTGTACATCATGCCCGAGGTCTCTCGAATCACATTCGGCTTTTCACAAACAGTGACTGACTTGTATCCATATTTCCTGGCATGTTCGAAAGCAGCTCGTAGAATTCTCTCGGTTGCTTTCTTGGTAAAAATTCTGGTAGAGACTGAGATCTCCTCAACAGGTGTATCTCCAAAATTTGATACAAATTTCGGGTGCGTCATCAAGGCGTCATGTACCTGCTTTGGTGGATTGCTCCATTCAACGCCACCATATAAACCTTCTGTATTCTGGCGGAAAATGGCTACATCCACTTCAGGCTCGTCCACGCCGCCATCGGCTGCTCGGCGAATAAAATTTAAGGGATTACCCTTATAGGTTCGACAGGGACGCAAACAAATATCAAGACCGAAATGCTGTCTTAATCCAACAATGGGACTAGAGTATACCAAACCTTTTGCTTGTAACTCGGGAGCCAGTTCTTCAAAGGCGTCATCCTTGGGTTTGGATGTAATGGCACCAAATAATCCGATTTTGTGTTGGGCCAGGAGATCCAGTGTGCGCTGAGGGAGCGGGTTTCCTTCTGTGCACCAGAATTCCCAACCAATATCAGCTTCTACATAATTTGCTTCGAATCCCGCAGCCTCTAACACCCGAATTGTTTCATCTAAAACGGGTTTCCCAATACCATCGCCGGGCATACTTACTATTGTTCTTTTTGACACGATTTTTCTCCTCTTATCAATTAATTATTTTTATTGTCAACCAATTTCCGCACGAGCATAGCGTGTGCTAAATTGGTTTCGATTCAAAAGTAATCTGCTCAAATTCACTATAATCCGCATTCACAGAATTATTGACAAACTGTTTATAGGCTGCCACTCCACCAAAAATTTCATTGTAAAATGTTAAGCCTGAATTTTCCACCCCATTTATCAGATCCTGATAATTTGAAAAAATCCAATCGCCAGGCAAGTTTGTTAGTCCAGCTGCAACTGGATTCATGTGGATGTATTTTGGCAGCATTGTGATATGTTGAAAATCATTTAGTGATACTGTATTGAAGGGACCTTCGAATACATGACCTGATTTCTCGTACTTCCGATTAAAATATTTTGCATAGGCCAATTGTAGTCGTTGAAAAAACCTTGAAATAGGGGCCTCATTTTTCAATCGTAAGTAATAGTGAAAATGGTTTGGCATCAAACAAAAAGCAATAACCTCGAAGTTTTCGTGAATGTGTAGGGAATCTGCTTTATTTAAGAACCACCGAAAATCCGCATCCGATAGAAATATTTGCTGTCGAGCATTACCTCGGTTGAAAACATGGATAGTACAACCCTTAGTTAAATCCTTTCTGTCAAAGCTTAAATTCATCGATACACATATGTCCTGAATCTGTTTGTCTTTATTTCTTAAACCAATTTCCGCACGAACGTAGCGAGTGCTAAATTGGTTTCTACATTTACGGCAATTCACAAAACCTGTTTAGCTGC
Organism: bacterium; assembly: GCA_013202895.1. Taxonomy (GTDB): domain Bacteria; phylum Fidelibacterota; class UBA8477; order UBA8477; family JABMPR01; genus JABMPR01. Next base: position 1,621 of record JABMPR010000042.1, read on the forward strand.
GCGGAAACAGGTTTACAAGGTGACAATTTCATTTATACTGCCTAAAATTTTTGCCCCGGTTCGGGCTATTGTTTCCCTGGTCTGATGCCCGCTCGGGATAAGCACACAATCCACACCAATGGCTTCCGCCACTTCGAAGTCGTGCTCTGTATCACCCACAAACAAGACCTCTGAGGGTTTCAATCCTAGCTCCGCCATCCATTGAATTCCATTTTCGACTTTGCTGTGGGCATAATGGTTATTGAGACCCACGATTTTAATAAATTGATTGGTGAGTCCAAAATACTCAACCAATTCATCCAGAGTGTTCTGTTTATACGCAGAAAGGATGGAGTGGCTCACACCTTTTTGACTTAGAACGCTTAACACATCCTTAACATCATCATGCAGGGTGACTTCATACTTATGGGCTTCATATCCTACAATGAATTCGGTCCCGACCACTTCAAAGGATTCCTCCACAAAATCAAAACCCAACCGGCGATAGTAATCAATGACAGGAAACCCAAACTGACGCTGATATTGATCAAGATCAATGGTGGGCATATGCCGTTTCACCAGTGTCTCATTCATGACCATGACTGCCATCCAAGAATCATTCAGCAGGGTTCCATTCCAGTCCCACATGATGTGTTTGTAGGGAAAATGAGGCATTAATTTATTTGACCGATATGCTTGTCCGTGGGGCTCATCAATGGTTTACTCCTGATATTAAGTAGTAAGTAGGAAGTAGTAATCCGTGGGTCATGCTTGAATTGATTGGCTTAGTCTTGTTAATTTTGCATCTAAATGATCAATTTGTTCTCTGCAATCATTCTCAACATACCCCAAATCCTTCGCTAGAATAAAAAATAAGTTAGCTCTGCCAGCGAAGCTTGAGCAATATTGTAAAATCGGATCAGGCTTTGTCCTTCGACGAAACCCCTCTGCAATGTTAGCTGGAATGGAAAACGCTGCTCTAATAAGTTGTTGTACAAGGGGGTGTGCCTCTTGCCAGACAATCAGATCAGTGAAATGTCTGATTTTTCCTCTGGTTGTTGGTTCTGCAACTGACAATCCATCTTTCATTCCGCTTTCTACTTTCTACTTTCTACAAACTATTCCGTCATCTGGGATTTGAATTCAATAATCACTGCGGCTCTGGGGTGGCTTCTGGCTAAGGCTTCATGCATAGCAGATTCAAGCTCATTCTTGTTCTCACAGTCAGCTGGAACCGGTAATTCAAACAGTATTGATTCTACCGGCTCTTCCCCCACAATTCTCAAATCCTGAACCCTAAACTGATCCCCAAATGTACTCAAGCTGTTTTCCAGAATCCCACGGATCAGCTGCACCGTTTCCCCCTGCACAGCGACAGGATCCATGTGGGTTACAACTTGAGCATCCAGATCCTGTGCTAACTTATGTTCCACATTGTCCGCAATATTATGAGCTACAGCCGGACTGGTTGCTTCATCGATTTCAACATGCAGAGAAATAAATCTCTGATCCCCATAATTATGTACAACCACATCATGTACCTGTCGGGCTCCCGGAACTGAAACAGCCAGGGTACTAATCTCTTTAATGAATTTAAGACTGGCCGGTTTTCCCAGAAGATCATCAATAGCTTCTCTGGCTATATCATAAGCTGAATAAAGAATCATGACAGCCACACCTATACCCATAATTCCATCAACATTGGGAACGCCAAATCTAGCTCCAATGAGAGCAGCTATCACGAGAATGGTTGTATAAACATCGCTTTTGTGATGAACAGCATCCCCTTTCAAGGCATCCGAATCAATCAGGTCACCCAATTGATAGGCAAAATGTGCCATCCAGGCTTTTGCTGCAGCGGTTAATGAAATGACCCCGATAAACATCCGGTTAATTATGGATACATCTATATCCGCATCCGAGAAAAACAAGCGATCGATAGCACCCTTGAGAAATTCTATACCTACCACCGCCATAAGGATGGCAATTGTCAGAGTTGCAATGGTTTCTGCTCGGCCATGACCAAAGGGATGCTCCTTGTCAGCAGGTTTTTGAGCCACCTTGAATCCCAATAGGACAATAATTGATGTTGCTACATCTGAAAGTGTATGAAACGCGTCTGCAATCAGGGCAATACTGCTGGCCATCCAGCCAAAAACCATTTTAATGACAAACAGAATTAAGTTACCGAATATAGAGACCCATCCTTCCAGCTGACCAACATGTCCCCTGAAAGCAGGCGTCCCCGGTTCAACCCCTTTGGGGCTTGTTGTTTTTACTATAAAGGTGGTGAATCCCATTGCTATAACCTTGCTTTTACCCAATTCTCCAGACCATCAGTTAGCACCAGCTCCTGTGCCGCTGTTCCAACCGGACTCAATGCATAAGTCTTGCCATTATAGGTCATTATTGCTCTCCCAAAGTCAATAGTGGCTTTAATTCCCGTGGCAACCGTAAGTTTATTCCGACCACATTTCTCGAGAAGGTCACTAACCAGTTCAGGCGCCTCTAATACCAGAAAGCCATTATTGATTGCGTTACGCTTGTAGGTCTCACTAAATGATCCCGCTAGAATCAATGAAATCCCCCGATATTTTAAAGCGGTTGCCGCCTGTTCGCGGGAGCTTCCGGTTCCAAAGTTAAATCCGCCTACCAGAAAGTCACCCTTCTCTACCATATCCACAAAGTTTGTATCATAATTCTCCATGACCACTGCAGCCTGTTGCTCAGGCGTAAAATCATCGATATAGGTATATTTCCCGGGGAAGATACCGTCTGTATTCAGATTGTCCTGATGACAGAATAGGATATTTCCAGTCAACTCTATTGGGAAACCTTCAAGAATTGATACCGATTGAGCTTCAGATGTTGCTCTCTTATTGGTTTTGACATTAGCCTGTGGATTTGCAGTATCATATTCAAATGGAGATACAATGTGACCAGCAACTGCTGAGGCTGCCACCACGGCGGGTGAAGCCAGATATGCTTTGGCACTCTTGGCACCCATTCGTCCTTTAAAATTTCGATTTGTGGCAGAGATTCCGACTTCATTTTCTTCCAACAAACCCACACCTAAACCGATACAGGGTCCACAGCCGGGAGGTAGTGCTCGGGCACCGGCCTCTACCAATACCTGCCAATCTCCACGGGCTTCACTTTCTGCCTGAACTTCGCTGGAGGCAGCTGCAACATAGAACTCCACACCCTCAGCGACTTGTTGACCTCTGATTGTCCTGGCAGCTTCCGCCAGATCTTCCACTCGACTATTCACGCAGGATACCAGATAAGCCTTATGAATGGCTAGTCTCCTCTGCTGCATGACTTTGGCTGAAGTCATGGTTTTCACATTATCCGGACCTGCTACACAGGGTTCCACAGTTGCTAAATCCAGGGATAGTTCTTTTGCATAGAAGGCTTTAGGGTCTGCAGCGAGAGCGGACTGCTTCAATTGGGAAAGACGACTCTTATTCATGCGAGGGGAAGCGCCGTTCCTGGCGTCTTCATCTGAGATGACACCGGCCAAGCCTCTTTTTTCAATGCTTAAACTTCGTGCCACAAGCCAATCATAGGTCACACTATCAATTGGAAAAACTCCAGCTAATGCCCCCCATTCCGTGGTCATGTTGGCAATGGTCAATCTTTGATCTATGGAGAGGCCCGCCAGACCATCGCCGACAAATTCAAGAGCATGGTTTAAAACCTCATCCTGATTAAAAAGACCTGCCAGTGTGATGATTACATCTTTCCCTGTGACGCCAGGACGTAAAGTTCCCTTTAGTTCAACTTTGGCCACCGGAGGAACCTGCCACCACGTTCTGCCAGTCGCCCAGATTGCTGCCGCATCAGTACGGACGATTGGGGTTCCCAGAACACCCAGTCCACCATACATATTTGAATGACTATCAGATGCAACCACCATACTTCCGGGCCAGGCATAGCCTTCTTCACACATAATTTGGTGCCCAATACCTCGACCTGCCGGATAGAAATCCACACCCATTTCCCTGGCAAAAGCCTCAATCCCGGCATATTTCTTCAGATTGGCTTCACTGGTATCCTGAACATTATGATCCAGGGCATATACAGGCTGTCTGGGATTGGCAACCCTGCTGGCACCAATTGCCTTAAACTTATTCATCACGGCACCGGTATTATCATGTGTCATGACATGGGCGGGAGATATAGCTAAAAAATCTCCTGTATGCACTTCATGACCTTTTTGCAAATCAACAGCATACTTCTGGGCGATCTTTTCAATCAAATTTTGTGACATTTATGCTTTCCCTCTAACTGCAACCGCGAATTATACCGATTGTTTTTCTAACCGCAAAGAGCGCGGAGGACACAGAGCTTTTATAAATTATTAACAACTCTTTTGATGCCATTTTTAAGATACTTAACGTTGAAATTTAAAATAAGTCCTAATTTGTGCTTACTTAACTTCAGGTAGGTCAAGACTTGTGCTAAATGAATATCCGTAATCTTTTCTACAGTTTTTAATTCAATAATAATTTGATCTTCTACTAGTAGATCGATTCTAAACCCCACATTTAACTTTCGTCCTTTGTATTGAGTATCCACGGGAACTTGTTTTTGGACGTGCAGCCCCAATGAATTCAATTCATAGAACAAAGCGGCCTCATAAGCAGATTCCAGTAAACCAGGGCCAAGTTCTTTATGTACTTCAATTGCAGCACCTAAGATCTTTTCCGACAGCAAATTCTCCAGTTCCTGGGGCATTGTTTAGTCTCTGCGCTCTCAGCGGCCTCTGTGGTTTAATTTTTCTTTTCCTATTTGATTTCGATTTTTACCGGCATGATCATCTGGACTTCACCACCCTTCAGGATTGGGATCAGATCCATGACCTTTATGGATTCCAGGATATCTGTTGAAACCAGATCTATGCTTGCTTCACCACCAAACAGTTTTTTAAAGTCTGTCTTTCTTTTATAATTCGGTAGTTCCAGTATCTCAACATCGCCTGTAATCCCGGCCGCTTTTTTTGCCAATTCTATGGCATCATAATAGCCGCCAAGCTCATCAATCAGACCATATTCCTTGGCATCAGCACCAGTCCAGACGCGACCCAGGGCAATGCTGTCAAGTGCTGCGACATCATCCAGACCCTCTCGACCCTTGATAACGCGTTCCTTGAATTTGATATAGATATCGTTGATGCTGGCCAAAATCATCTCGGATTCATCCTCCGTGGCCAAACGGCTACCGCTGGCAAAATCAGCGCGATCACCCCGCTTGATACCTTCTGTATGGATTCCGAAACGCTCCTGGAGTTGAGAAAAATTAAGACGCATACCAATCACCCCAATAGAACCAGTAATGGTGGACGGATAGGCAATAATGCTATCAGCCTGGCAGGCGATATAATAACCGCCTGAGGCAGCCACATCTGACATTGAAGCGATAAGGGGCTTGACGTTGCTTGAATCAGTTTCCGTTGTTTTTAAAATCTCACGCCACATGATGTCTGACGCCAGAGCTGAACCGCCGCCACTGTCGATACGCAATACAATGGCTTTCACGCTCTTGTCTTCACGTGCCTCTTTGATCGCCTGTGCAATGGTTTCATCACCCATGTATCTAGATCCTGAGGGTGTCGGTCTGGTTTTTCCGCTGATAATCCCACCAACGGCATAGATCACAGCAATTTTACTTTTTAATTTATCAGCTCTCCAGGCATACTGATAATCTGGATCTTCATCATCATGCTCATGTTTTAGAATATTTACCTTGCCATCGTTAAGCTCTTTTACATAATCATCAAATTCGTCAGGATACATGCTTTTTGTGATGAGTCCGGCATCGACTGCTTCCTGGACCACCATATAAGGACCCTGGTTGATCACTTCAGTGGTTTTGTCGGCTGTCCAACCCTTACCCTGAGCGATACCGGCAACAAATTGATCATATATGCCGTCCAGGAGTTGGGAGTAGTTGGTACGCATAGCATCCGACATACTGTCTTCAAGAAATGGATCAGCAGCGGTCTTATACGGGCTCACTCTCCATACTTCAGGAACGATGGACAAAGTATCCAGAAGTCCCCGGAAAAAGGTAACCTCCATGGCCAGGCCACGTAAATCAACGCCTGCCATCTCATGACAATAAACCTCATCTGCCATTGATAGCAGGTAGGTCGTGAGATTGCTGAAACCAAATTTACTATAAACAATGATCTCTTTCCCAGCATCATGAAAACGCTGGAAGGCCAAACGGAGGTCAGATATTTTACTGAATCCACCCCGGATATTGCCCAGATCAATAATCAAGCCATCAATATCAGGGTCGTCTGTGTATTCTTGCATTTCATCAATGAATTTTTTCAATTGTTTACCATAGACAGTGGAGGTGTTCAGAAATGGAATGTTCAGATCGAACTTAAAGGGAATTTTGGGTCTTTTCATCTCCGGCTCTTCCATAATCAAACCTTCCAGTTTCATCCTGAGGTAAGTTTTAGTATCCTTGCCAACAAGTTTTTTACCAAAGATAGAACGATAGGGATTTTCGGTTGTTCTGATCCCGATGGTTTGGATGCTCATGTCATCGGATACACCGTGACTTTCTATACCAAATTCAGGTAGTAGAAAACTAAGGGAAATCCCAACATTGGAATTATCGGAATCCAGATCAACAAAACCGTTGACCCGTAATCCTTCCAGCGGTTCAATAAAAGCACTCAGGGTCTGCCCCGTGATATATTCCGGGTCGTTACTTGTGCTGTTAATGTCTTCCTTTGTGTTCAAGTCTATTCCAGCGCCCCAGCGGCCACTCTTATTCTGGAAGGCAATACCATAAGTCAGCTCCAGCTCTTCATCCTTTCCAGACCAGACATTTTTCAGGTTAGCACCCAGGGCCAGGATGGGCAGAGGACGATGCATCCAGCCCAGGTCCAAGCGACCTTCATTCCACCATGAATTATCGAAGGAATAGCTCAATCCCAGGGCGTGGGTTTTACTAACCATGAAACCGTTGCTAATACTCCAGATATTTGTGGCTGTTGAATCATCCCACTGGTATCCAAATCCTGATTCTCCCGTCTGACTTAAATAGGCGAAATCTTTGGTGAAAACCTCTCCATCAAAGTGCCCGAATATCATAGTCTCAGTATGCTTATTATAGGCCAGCCCTGCGGGATTAAATTTTATCGCCATAGGATCATCCACTGCTGCCACAGATGGTTGTGTAAGTGAAATCTGTCCAAATAGAAAATTAACACCCATTAGCGCGATTAATAAAATTTTCAACATGGGATTTTTCCTTTCAATAAGTGTTTAATAAATTCAAGCAATTCTAGACGACTTTTCATTGCCAGGTATTGCAGAGGCCTGAGTAAGGCGCAGGCTAAGCTGTTTTTTACTCAATAGAAAGACTCTCAATTTTAAATAACGTTCTGCAAACCCCCTGTCTGCCCATGAGCGTCCAAAGAGAATCTTTAAGCTTTAAACGGCTCAAACGATACAAAATCCGCATGGTGCACGATGATGGATTCTACCGTTCGCATACCCAGATCACCTTCCTTGGAGTGGGTGGCAATAATGTGCTGGACCTCTGGCGGCAAATCAAATTTAAAGGCTATTGAAGCACCACTAAAGGGATGCCGGACGATTTTGCCCATGGAGCTGGTGCCCAGCTTACCATCGTTCATCTCATACTCCAGCAATTTACCAATGTCGATGAGTATGGCGCCGGAAATCAGAATGTCCATATTGACCTGCATGGCATCGCCAAAATTTTCCTGCATCCGTTTGGCAATATCTACTGAAAGCTGCACGCAGGTTCTCTTGTGATTCATAAAAGAAACACCCACATCCCTGATCAGAAGTGAGAAGGGGATTATTTCGAGGTCTTCCGGAGTCAGCACGCTATTTTCAATCGCCCAGACCCAAGCACTTAAGGTCTTTTCACGTAATTCAGCATCTTTTATCCAATTAATCTCGGGCCAAATCTTTAATACCTTGTCTTGCATTATTCCTCCAAGACTATTTTTTCAATTTTCGATTTTCACTTTTCACTTTTCACTTTTCACTTTTCACTTTGAATATCGTATCAATCACTGTGCCATCAACCCATTTCACAATCCCTATTGGCTCATCGGTGAGCTTTGGTTTTTGTGGAACGCCACCGATAAGATCATCGATCTCAACCTTTAATTCCTGAATGCTTCGAATGGGCAACCCGCTATCTTTGGTAGCCTCAATTAAATCTGTTCTTAAAGGATTGATGGCGATTCCCCGCTCAGTGACAATAACGTCTACCAGCTCACCAGGTCCAACAATAGTAGTAACTTCTTCTACGATTACTGGAATTCGATCCCGAAATGCCGGAATGGGCAGAATGGTGCATTTGCTAAACAAACAGTTTTGCCAGCCGCCAATCCCGTGCAGCATCTGTCCATCAGAATGGGTCACCACATTGGCATTGAAATTGACATCTACTTCAGTAGCCCCCAGAACAACAACATCCACCATGGAAGCGAAATTCCCCTTACCATGCCAGTTATAACTGGTAAAGGGTGAGGTGTTCACGTGCTCATCATTTTCACGCATGGATCGGACACCATCCAGATCAAATGTTTGCCCATCCAGGATATAATCTGTCAGCCCTTCTTCCAGCATTTCCACCAGATACTTGGTTGATCCTCCCCTTACGAAACGAGCTTTGACACCAGCCTCGATCATCATTTCCTTGAGATAGATGGCAAAGGCCAGTGCTGTACCCCCGGCACCAGCCTGAAAGCTGAATCCGTCTCGCATGATACCGGCTGCCTGTACAAATTTTGCTGTCAATTCAGCGATAAAGAGTCTATCGGGAGATTTTGTAAGCTGGGTGGTTCCTGATACAATTTTTTCCGGATCACCTACTTTATCCAGGACAACAACATGGTCCACATTCTGGCCCTGTATCTGCCAGGGGATGCATGGGAAGGGAACCAGGTTGTCAGTTACGACGATCACTTTATCGGCGTAAAGTGAGTCTACAAGACCAAAACCAAGCAATCCACAGGTTGAGGGTCCTCTATCTCCCGTAGCATTTCCAAAAGAATCAGCAGTTGGGGCAGCGAGAATAGCTATATCGATGTGGACTTCTCCATCCTGGACAGATTGCCAACGTCCACCATGAGAACGGAGCACAGCCAATCCATTCATTTTCCCTTCTGATGCATATCTGCCCAATGGCCCATTCAGCGAGCCCTCGATATGGTGAATGACGCCACTTTCCATATGTTCGATCATCGGTTCATGACAGGGAAAGGCGGCACTTGGAAACCACATCAGGTCTTTGACACCCATTTCAGCAGCGGCAGAAAAAACCTGATTCATAACCAGGTCCCCATTGCGGAAGTGATGGTGCGAGGAAATGGTCATCCCGTCTTTTAAACCAGCCTGCTTTAACGCTGCCTTGATTGAAGGAAGCACCTTGTTACCATCCATTGGGTAATCAGTACACGATGACACCAGTGGCGCTGCTTTAACACCCACAGGCTTATAGCCATGGACTCCCTGAAACGGGACCTGCTTTTTACCATTGACCTCAGTCGGTATTTTGCGCCCAGCAGCATTCTTTACAAATTCATAATTCTTTTTCATCATATATCCTTTTTATACCACACAGGACACTGAGAACACAGAGCTTTTGTCATTAAGGACTCTCTTGATTCCATGTTTCAATAATTTGACATTAAAGTTGATTATCAACGCTAGCTGTTTGCCTGACAACTTTAGGTAGGTTAGTGTTTGAGCCAGATGGAGCTTAGATATTTCTTCGACGACCTTTAATTCCAAGATAACTTTTTCATTTACCAACAGATCAATTCGATATCCGACACTAAGTTTCTGCTTTTTATAAATCACTTGAATCGGCACTTGTCTCCGGGCTATCAAGCCTTCAACGCTGTTCAATTCATTAAACAGGGCTGCTTCATAAACAGATTCTAGTAAGCCAGGACCCAGAATCTTATGTACTTCAATCGCTGCACCAATTATTTGTTCTGTCATAAGATTGAGAGACTCTTTGTTCTCAATAGACATCTAATACCATTATTCTCTCTCTGTGCCCTCTGGGATTTCTGTGGTTATCCGCTTTTCCAGGTTTCTGCCAGCATGCCGGTATCGATAGCCATCCGGATAGTACGTTCGGCTCGTTTTACTACCGGCGGATCGATCATTTTTGAACCAACAGCGACCACACCCAAACCTCGTGTTTCTGCTTCATCAGCAGCCAGAATGATGTTTCGAGCTCTGGCAATCTCGGTCTCGGTGGGTGCAAACTCCTCATGAATGGGTTTGATCTGCCGAGGGTGGATACAGCCCATGCCATCAAAACCCAAGGCCTTGGTTTCTCGGACTGAGATGCGTAAAGCCTCCTCGTTGCTTACATCACTAAAAACGGTGTCAATGGGTTGTATTCCAGCAGCTCGGGCGGCATTGACTAACATTGATCTGGCAAAAAATGATTCTTTCCCCTCCAGGGTTCTCTGGGTGCCGATATCAGCGGTATAGTCTTCAAGTCCCATGGCAAGGGCGACGTTGTTCTTACTGGCCGTAGCGATTTCACGAGCATTTAACACTCCCAGTGCGCTTTCAATGATGGGCATAAAATAGACTTGTTGGTCAAGCCCCTCACGCTTCAGGATTTCCTGAACCTTATTATCCATGGCTGCCACCTGATCGGCAGTCTCAGCCTTTGGCAGCAGGACAACATGGACATTATGGGGAATTATCGCCTCCAGGTCTTCCATTCCCAGCTCACCCTGATTTATACGGACCAATCGTTCTGATCCAAAGAAATCCAGACTCCTGAGTGCATTCCTCACGATATAGCGAGCGGCATCTTTCTGCGCCGGCGGAACGGAGTCTTCAAGATCGAGAATCACTCCATCGGGTTTATGAATTCCGGCATTGAGAAACAACTTGGGTTGATTCCCTGGTAAATATAGACGACTGCGGCGGAAGCGACCCGGAGATGATCCATACCGGGCGTGTTCCTTGAATTCAGGTAATGCTTCAGTTGAAAGCTCTGGGTGGGCTCTTTTAACAACGGTCTCAATCTGAGCCATCATTACGAAGGGCAATGCACCAAAATCCTTTATCAACACAGTCCCGGTAGTTACTCCCAATAGGGAGAATGTTTTCTGGACCAGATCGTGGATTGCGTCCGAAAACAGAACTAAAACCTTACTTTCTATATCAATTTTTAGTGACTCTGAACCGGGAGTATAGTACACCTGGCAATCTGATTTGATGGTCTCTCCCGGAGGACCCGCCTGAAACGTTTTGGTCATAATTTTGTCACCTTGAACTATTCGCTTCAATTTTACTCATTGTTGTTATTACAGTACGCTTCGACATTGTTTAAATATCGAAATGGATGGCAAATATACATCCCGGATTCAGTGCCTTCAACACTAACCGAAGCCCCCTTAAAAAATAAATCCAATGGAATAACCCACATTAACGAGCCAGTATTCAGACCAATATCTGCAGGGAGAATTATTTGCTTAAGAAGCGATAAGGTCCAAAATCTTTAAGTTTGCTTTTGGAAAGGCATAATCATTTAACGCTTTCTGTGCCACCCAGCGATTTTCTGTGGCAGCATGAATCTCAGGGTTACCCGTTTTCCAGATACAATAATATGCCGACATTGAAATTTTAAAGTGAGTATAGGCATGCGAAATAGAGCCGATTTTTTCTCCTATATTCACATCCAGACCGGTCTCTTCCTTAATTTCCCTCAAAAGGGCATCTCCCTCACTCTCACCGACTTTGATTTTACCACCGGGAAACTCCCACAAGCCGCCTAGAAGACCATTGGCCGGACGTTTTTGGATTAGAACTTCTCCCGATTTTTGTATCAAACCGATGACGATATTATAATGTGGTATGGGGGCTTTCCGAGGTTTTACAGGGTAATCCAGCATGTCACCCGCGGCATAGGCCTGACACATGCTGGAAACTGGACAAGCATGACATTTGGGGGCTTTGGGGGTGCAAATCACCCGCCCCAAATCCATCAGACTCTGGTTAAATAACCCGGGTTCTTCACCTGAAATGAGAGCCTTCAAATCTTTAAGTATCTTAGCTTTTGTCTTTGCTCGAGAAATGTATTCTGTGATCTGCTGAAGTCTGGATACGACACGCAAAACATTACCATCAATAAGGGGAACGGTTTCATTATATGCCAGGCTGGCTACAGCGGCAGCTGTATATGGTCCCACTCCGGGTATTTGGATCAGTTTTTTTGCCGTCCTGGGGAGTTCACCAGCATATTCCTGCATAATGTAAGCAGCAGCTTTATGCAGGTTTCTAGCCCTGGAATAATAACCCAGACCCTCCCAGATTTTCAGAACTTGATCCAGCTGAGCCTGGGCCAGGATCGAAATTGATGGAAAGGTTTCCATCCAGCGCCGGTAGTAGGGCCAGACCGTAGAGACCTGGGTTTGCTGAAGCATAATCTCAGCCACCAGAACCGCATAGGGATCTTTTTGTCCTCTTCCTGGAACAGGGACATGTGCACGTTCTTGCTTAAACCATGTTAGTAGTTTGGCTGAAAATTTCTGTTGGTCTAACAAGGAGGGGGGATCAGGAATTGTTTAGTTCGGCCAGGGCTTTTATATGATTGTGATCAGAACCACAGCAGGCACCGATAAACTCAACACCCATCTCTTTTATTTCCTTTGCCCAATTGGTGAATTCTTCAATCGATATCTTATTGGCTTTTTTCTTCTTATCACCCCCGAGCTCCACATTAGGATAGGCTATTAATGGAATAGAAACTACCTCTCGCAAAGATTTAAGGGCGGTTATCGATTCTTCTAATTGGGAGCAGTTCACACCGATGGCAGAAACCCCTTTTTTTTCGAGATATTTTGCTGTGGTAATAAGATCATCACCATTGAATATTTTTCCCTCACCATTCAAAGCGAAAGAAACCCAAACGGGTTTATCATATCGTAAGGCCAGATCCGTCAAACCTTTGGCTTCTCTGGCTGAATTCATGGTTTCAAGGAGTAATATATCAGTAGAGCTGTGGGCAAGATTATCCAATTGTGCGTCATGCCAGGGTCGAGAAATGATATTACCGGGGAAATCCTGTGGTTGCCAGCAATCTGCCAGCGGAGCAATCGCGGCCGCAATTTTTACATCCTTGCCAATTTCCTTCACTGTTTTCCAGGCCAGGCGAATGGCGAGCAGGGTAAGGGCTCGTGCTCGAGTATGAGCATCAACTCCTGATAATCCAGCCTGGTGTAACGCGTATGGGGTGGTCCTAAACGTATTGGTTGTTATGACCTGGGCGCCAGCCTCAATATTTTCCCGATGAATCTGCACAATATCTTCAGGATTTGATTGGAGTACAGTCGCCGACCATAGTGGGGACGTTAATTTGTGCCCCATTTCCTCAAGGCGACTTCCCATAGCTGAATCCAGAATAATAGTATTCATAAAAAGGAGGGCTATTCTGCCAGGGACTGACTTAGCTGGATGACATTGCCATCTGGGTCCATAAAGGATGCCAGTTTAACCAAACCAGGAATTTCCTCCTTATTAAATAACTTTATTCCTTTTCCCTGAAGCCACAATTCAGATTTATCCAGATTATCCACTTCCAGGACCAAAGCGCCAATCGGGTTGGCATTGGTGGCCTTTGTACCGTGTATCGCCATTTTGGCTCCTGGACTAATTTGAAATTCAGCCCACCTTGTAGACTGGTCCTCCAGGACTAGCTCAAACTCAAGATCATCAAGATAAAAGGATCTGGCTCGCTCATAATCCACGACAGGAATCCACACCAGATCGAACTGTTTATACCAACTCATTCAATTCCCTCACACGATGGTTAAAAGTTCTTCGAGTTCACCGAAGCTGTCAA
>JABMPR010000043.1 GCA_013202895.1 bacterium
GATAAAGGGCATTGGATCAAGTCCCAGGATGTTAGCTGATTCAATGGATAAGGGAGTCATAATGATTGCCGTTGCTGTATGCGATAGGAAAGAGGTCATCAGCATTGTCACAAAAAAGAGCACAGCTATTAAACCAATATCCCCCAAATTGCTCCCGGCACTGGTGATCAGTCCACCAATCTGCTCCGCCAAACGAATGGTCTCCATTGCGTCTCCTAAAGGGATCAATGCAGCAATCAGAAATATCACCGTCCAATTAATGGATTTATATGCTTCCTGAGCAGGTACGATACCGGTTGCCATTACCACGATTGCCCCAAGCAAACTCGCCTCCATTATGGACATAATATCCAGGGCAGCAACTCCAACAACCAGGGGAATAATAGCTACAGCTAGCCACCAATATTTAATTTTGTGTAGGGTTAAATCTAATTCATCCAATATGATAAAATTTGGATCAGTGCTTAATCCAGCCATACGTGTTCTTGAGCCGAATATCAATAGCGTGTCAAATTGTTTCAAGCGTATGTGGGCAACTTTTGTGCGCATGATTTCTCTATAACGTCTGATGGCAAGTACAAAAAGTCCATATCTGCGGCGAAAATCTATCTCCATGAGAGATGCCCCTGATAAACGGGAGTTGGGGGAGATCATGGCTTCAACAAGAATATTTTCATTATCCGCAAGCTCATCATCATCCATTTTTACATCAGTCAAGAGCAGGACTTTCTGTTCCCGCTTAAACTGTTGCAGTTTATCTACCGAGGATTGAATCAGTAAAATATCATCTTCCTTTAAAATGATATTACGCATGTTAGTTGTAATGTGATTACCAGCCCGTATTATCTCCAGAATTGTCAGTTCATAGTCCTTGCCAAGGCTTAGATCAATAAACTTTTCTCCTACCAGCGGAGAATCTTTAGGGAGCATTACTTCAGTGAGATAGGTACCCATGTGATACTTTTTGGTCAGGCCTGAAACAGGTACGCGGGAAGGTAGAATCCATTTTTGAGCGAACTGAATATAAGCTAGCGTTGCGACTACAAGAATTAGCCCCAGCTTACTCAACTCGAATACCCCAATGCTGAACCCGGCTTCTGCTGCAATATCATTAACGATTAAATTGGTAGAGGTGCCAATAACGGTGCAGGTTCCACCGACAATGGCAGCGTAGGAGAGCGGTATCATAATCTTTGAAGAACTAATCTTGAGTCGCTGAGCTAACTGTGCAGCAACAGGAATAAGAATAGCAACCGTTGCCGTATTGTTAATAAATGCTGAAGATATGCTCACGGCGATAAGAAAAAGAGTGGTTACTGCCCAATTGTGGCCACTGCCATTATTTTCCAGCCAAACAGCAAATACTCTGATAAATCCAGTTTTTGTGAAAGCATGACTCAAAACGAACATGGCTCCAATAGTGATGACCGCCTTATTCGAAAACCCTGCAATAGCCTGTTGATGATCTATCAAGCCAGATAATAGAAGAGCTGCCAGAATGAGGAGAGAGGTGACTTCGATGGGGAACCACTCACGAATGAATGCAATTATTGATACTACAAGAATGCTGAAAAATATAATCATTTGGGTGTCTGGCATAGGTTGTATTTTAGGACTCACACAATGGAATGCAAAGGGAAGCTTTATTATTGAGAAATAATTCGATCATTCCCATTCTTGGAGTTGATTATCTGTCATATATGTATATTTTAAGTCATTATGGCAGAATTTAAGCTAAAAACAGATTATACGCCTCAGGGTGACCAACCCGAAGCAATTGCAGAGTTGGTCTCAGGAATTAATGCAGGAGCTCCATTCCAAACCCTGCTTGGTGTAACTGGCAGTGGGAAGACCTACACTGTAGCAAATGTTATCCAGGCGGTGCAGAAACCCACACTAATTGTTTCCCACAATAAAACCCTGGCAGCCCAACTTTATGGTGAATTTAAAAGCTTCTTTCCTGAGAACGCTGTAGAATATTTTATTTCATATTACGATTATTACCAACCCGAAGCTTATTTGCCCGTGACAGACACTTTCATAGAAAAAGATATGTCCATGAATGAAGAGATCGATAAACTGCGGTTAAAAGCAACTAGTGCACTGCTCTCGCGAAAAGATGTAATCGTAGTCGCTTCAGTCTCCTGCATTTATGGATTGGGAGATCCTGAGGAATACAAGAAATCACTGGTTATTATCAACAAGGGCTCAAGCTATAATCAGCGTGATATCATGCGTAAATTGGTGGACATCTACTATGAACGCAACGATATGAACTTCATGCGAGGTAAATTTCGGGTTCGTGGGGATGTACTGGAAATTTTTCCGGCGTATAACGAACACGCGATCCGTATTGAATTTTTTGGGAATAAGGTTACAGATATAATGACCATAGATCCCCTGACAGGTGAAGTAATGTCTGAAGATGATGTTTGTGTAGTATATCCTGCGCGTCATTTTGTAACAACAGATACACATATTCACCAGGCGCTTGACAGCATCGAAACTGAGCTTCAAGAACAGGTGCAGCTTTTCCGAAAAAATGGGCAACTATTGGAAGCACAACGAATCGAACAACGCACCAAGTTTGATTTGGAAATGCTTAGAGAGGTGGGGCATTGTTCCGGGATAGAAAATTATAGTCGCCACTTGACTGCCCGAAACCCAGGCGATCGACCCTTCACTTTGATTGATTTCTTTCCAGATGATTATTTGATGATTATTGATGAATCTCATGTCACGTTACCCCAATTCAGAGGGATGTACAACGGGGATCAATCTCGTAAAAGGACTCTGGTTGAATATGGTTTCCGCCTGCCATCAGCTCTAGACAATCGGCCTCTGCAGATTAACGAGTTCGAAGCCTCAATGAATAATGTCATATTCACAACAGCAACACCCGCTGATTATGAATTGGAAAAATCAGGAGGGGTTGTGGTGGACCAGGTAATCCGTCCTACTGGATTGCTCGATCCTGAGATTGATGTCAGGCCGAGTGAGGGACAAATAGATGACCTGATGGATGAGATTCAGCAGCGTATTGATAAACATGAACGCGTACTGGTTACAACCCTCACAAAACGTATGTCAGAGGATCTCACGGATTATTTGACAAATTATCATTTGCGAGTGAGATATTTACACTCTGAGATAGACAGCATCAAAAGAATTGTCATCCTGAGGGATCTTCGTCTGGGTGAATTTGATGTCCTGGTAGGGATTAATCTTTTACGTGAGGGTTTGGATCTTCCAGAGGTTTCGCTGGTTGCTATCATTGATGCAGACAAAGAAGGTTTTCTTAGAAGCAAGACCTCTTTGATGCAGATCGCCGGTCGGGCGGCAAGACATGCAAACGGAAAGGTCATTTTCTATGCAGATAAAATAACTGCCAGCATGCAGCACGTCATCGATATAACCCGAGATCGGCGTGAAAGGCAGAAAGTATACAATAAAGAGCACGGGATCACCCCTGAGACTATTTACAAAACGACTGAAGAGATCATGGGCATTACCAGTGTTGCAGACGCAATGAATAGCAAGAATGATGCGATTCGTGAGAGTCTTAAGAAATACGATTCTGATCACGAAGCTGGTACATTACTTGATTTGATGCGGATAGATATGTTGAGAGCTGCCGAAGGTCTGGACTTTGAAAAAGCTGCCATGCTCAGAGATGAAATCAAGAAACTCGAGAACGAAATTAAGCGTTAATATCGAGAGTTATGGAAAAGATCATGTATTTTGAAGACAAACGAACCGATACTTTACAAAAGAAATTTGGAATTTTGGGAAAGTCGGCTGGCGTGCAAAGCATGCTGGAAACTGTGGAGCAGGTTGCACCAACTGATATATCAGTGCTCATCGCGGGGGAAAGTGGTTCTGGTAAAGAGCTGGTAGCATTAGCCTTGCACAAGCACTCTAAAAGATCCCATAAACCCTTCATTATCGTCAATTGTGGCGCAATACCAGCTGGAATTATTGAAAGCGAACTCTTTGGGCATAAAAAAGGTGCTTTCACAGGAGCACAGAGTGATCGTAAAGGTTATTTTCAATCTGCCAATGGCGGGACCATCTTTCTGGATGAAATCGGAGAGACACCACTTGAAACTCAGGTGAAATTGCTTAGGGTTCTGGAGCAGGGTGAATTTCTACCAGTGGGATCTTCAAACTCAATGAAAGTTGATGTCCGCATTGTAGCTGCATCCAATAGAAATCTAGAAAAAGAGGTTGATGCCGGTACTTTTAGAAAAGATCTCTTTTATCGGCTGAAAGCCATCACCATTACCGTTCCTTCATTGCGGGACCGAAAAGGTGATATTCCTATACTAGCCAATAAATTTGCCCACGATTGCGCAATCCGAAATCAAATCCTCTTCAAAGGCTTTTCGGAAGGTGCCTATCAAATAATGAGTCAGCACCGCTGGCCCGGGAATATTAGAGAATTAAAAAACTTTATCGAGAGCATGGTTATTCTGGAAAAGGGTGGAGTGATTAAAACGGATGTTATCTATCGCTATCTTAATGCAGAGTCAGTTCCGGCAGAGCTTAATCCTCTACTACCTGTAAAACTTGATCGCAA
Source organism: bacterium (assembly GCA_013202895.1). Classification (GTDB taxonomy): domain Bacteria; phylum Fidelibacterota; class UBA8477; order UBA8477; family JABMPR01; genus JABMPR01. The sequence goes on from JABMPR010000043.1 coordinate 4,580, forward strand.
TGTGGATCAGGCCGAACGTGAATTGATATTGCAGCAACTGTTTATGCTTCGACGTGAGATTGGAGAAATGAAGGAGATATTAACCCAGGGATTACCGTCTCGTGCTGGATTCGATGCCGCATCAGATGAATATAATCAAGCACTTGAGGTGCTTCCTGATGAGCAGGATTCGGAGATCAACAACGACCTTGCTTCTCCCATCTTGAATCCCCAAATGCTGGGAAATTTGACCGCTGCCCAAGTCGAGAAAGAGCTTATTCTAAGAAGCCTGCAGCGTTTTAACTTTAACAAAAGAAAAACCGCCAAAGCACTTCAAATGGCTGAACGGACACTGTATAGAAAGATTAAAGAGTATGACATCGTTAAAGAAATTTAAGCATATACTTCCTGCCCTATTGGTTCTGGCAGGCTGTGGAATTTATTCCTTTAAAGGGAGTATTCCAGATCATCTCACAGATATTGAACTGGTCACATTTAAAAATTTGACCACTGAGTTTGCTGTGGAATCTGACATTGAGAAGGCCTTGACAGAAAGAATGCTCAATGAACAGTTGTTGCCGCTCTCTGCCAAAGAGTTGCCGGACTCTCATATAGAAGGCAAAATAAATAGTATATCTGATGTGCCTTATAGCTTTGATGAGCTTGAAAATATTTTAGAATACCGACTCGAATTTCGGGGAGAAGTGATCTGGTACGATCGTGTGCGCGATTCTGAGCTATTTAAAAAGAATTATACTGTTTTTGGTACTTATTTTAGTGAGGATGA
>JABMPR010000044.1 GCA_013202895.1 bacterium
CCATTGGCTTGGGTGTAAAAAAACCCCGGTGATGAGCCGGGGTTTGGTCGAGGAGAGGTGCGGTGTCAACAATTACAGTTTCCACCGCATTTACATTGTGAATGTCCCTGAGCCTTCTCAATCGTGAAACCCTCAGAGGTCTCATTGTGTTTGTATCCAATGTTGGCACCTTCAAGCTGTGAATAGCTGGAAGGATCAACCAGGACCCGGACACCCTGAGAAAGGAAAACATTATCTTCGGGATGGGGCTCTGCTTCCAGTGCCATTCCAAAAGATCTATTTGAACAACATCCTGAGCTAGCGTAAACCCTTAAACCACCGATATCAGCCAGTGATTGCTCACTGATCAAAACTTTGATTTTCTCAGCTGCTGTTTCACTTAATTGGATCATATTATAATTACCTATACTAGTTGAGTTCAATTTATGGGTTAAAGATGATGGTATTTATCTCATATTGCAAGAAGTTTCTACATCCCCAGCCTTAATTTTAATGGGAGTTGTTGATGTACATCCCCTTCAAATATTTTCGTGAGGATCAAAGTCAGTCATTTTAATAATCGGCAGCACCTAAATAGACGGGAATGTTTGATTTATCATAATATCCATGGTGGAATCTCAGTATTAAGAACCTGGGACAGCATTTTATGGTAATTCTAGACCTCCTGGATTCTCTGAAGGGGAAATTTCTCAATACAATGGGGAAAAGTCTTCAGATAGAAAACAAATATACACCATTGGAGAATACTTTATTTATCATATATTTATGTTATAGTTGATGTTAACGACTCCGATATTTGCTATTGCTTTTACTTGCTACGAGCATTTATTTGTATATTGGCATATTTTTTGTCTAATATTTTAGTGCTTTTTAATAGCTTCTGACTTGAGCGATGAAAACATCATCACAACTCTTAGATCAATAGTGGAATTGTAAAAACTACGAAAATGATATCCAAGGGAGATTCATCCATGAAAACGTCACTACTACTACTATTAGCATCATGTGTCCTGCTCTCCTATGCAGGAGAAGTTCCAGCTGATTATGTTGGTTCAAAAAAATGTAAAATTTGTCACAACAAAGTTAAAGTCGGACAACAATACGATATTTGGGAAAAGGGACCCCACGCCAAGTCCTTCGAAACGCTAAAAAGTGAGCAGGCGATTAATATTGCCAAAGGTTTGGGAATTGCTGAACCTCCAGAAAAAGCAGCCGCCTGCCTGAGTTGCCATGTATCAGGATGGAGCACCGCAAGTGGATATAAACTGGAAGTTGATCCGCTTGACAAAAAAGCCCTAAAAGTTAACACCGATCTTGCCCGAGTCGGCTGTGAGTCATGCCATGGACCGGGAAGTCTTTATAAATCAAAAAAGACAATGATTGGCATTGCTAATGGAGAACTAAAAGGTGGTGACCACGGACTCATTAATATAGTATCCGAAACATGTACGGCTTGTCATAACAGTGATTCTCCAACCTACAAGCCCTTCGTTTTCGAAGAACGAGTAAAAGAAATAGTACATCCCACCCCAACAAAGTAGATCATCATGAAACGTGCTGTTATCCTTTGCATTTGTCTGATTTGCACCATTGGATGCTATGCTCAACTGGCTGAATCTCACCCAGATTTGCCTGATAGTATTCAGATTGGAGTACTCCAGAATATTTTCGAGCCTGTTCACTTTGCACATAAGCTCCATGCAGATATGACATCCATGGGAGCAGGTTGTAACACTTGCCATCACCACGCATTTGAGAACGTCTACAAACCCTGCTCTGAGTGTCATCCACCGGATAGTCAAGACGCCTCTCTAGCAATACCAACGCTGAATGGTGCCTATCATCGAAACTGTTTAAACTGTCATCGAGACTGGAACAGTAACCGCGTGTGTACCACCTGTCATACCGAGAGGAAGGCTCATCTAAATCCCAGAAAAGCCTTAGATGCCACAGATGTTCTGGCTCACACTCATGAGGAAATTATAATTCCTGTATTGTTCCACTTCGTTTCACCAGAAAACGAACAAAAACCAGTCGTATTTCACCATCAGGAACATGTAGATCTGTATCGTTATAAATGTGAACATTGTCATCGGCAGTCGAATTGTACTAAATGCCACAATTATATTCCATCACCCACAGAAAAAGTTTCCCAGTTGGCAGTTCACCACAATCCCTGCAGCAATTGTCACGATACAGAGACTGACACCAATTGTGCGCATTGTCATACCGGGAATCCTCCACTGGGTTTCACCCATGAACGCACAGGTTGGGAGCTCAAAGCTTATCACCAGGAGCTTCGTTGTGAGCAATGCCATAAAGGTGATGAGCCCATCAAAAGGCTGGATGCTAACTGTAAGGCTTGCCATTCCAATTTTGAAGTGGGTGAATTCGACCACAACGCAACAAAATTAACTTTGAATGTCGATCATATAGAAATCGATTGTTATGAATGCCATATCGATAACCGCTATGACATTAAACCCTCCTGCGTTGAATGCCATGAGGATGAGATAACTTTTCCTGCAGATCTTCCGGGAGAGTTTAAAAGCAATTAATATTCAATACTGGACAAAAAACACTAGGCATATTATGAATCATTTTTTCAAATATACTCTGATCTTATTCGTTGTTTTTATAAACCTTACACTAGCTCAAGATGAGGAATTTGAATCCATTGAAAGTGACCAGTGTGTTGACTGTCATGAAGAAAGCGAATTGGGTACCCTGTTTCAGGATGATCTTGATAATTCAATCCATGAAGGCATCGAATGTCTCGACTGTCATATCCATCACGGAACTGATCCTCATACCGAAGAGGCAGAAAATTTTGTAGTTGGATGTGAAGGTTGCCGCGATTGCCATGAAGATGCTTCTGAACAATATCAGGCTCATGGTCGTTCCAAGACAGGGGCGTGCAAAGATATACCAACATGTGCTGACTGTCATGGAGATCACAATATTTTACCTAGCAGCATGAGAAATTCGAGTGTTAATGCTGGTAACTTGGCAAATACCTGCGGTAATTGTCATGAAAATATCGATCTGATCAATCGTTACGATATTCTAATCGATCACCCTGTAGAAATGTACAATAGCAGTGTTCATGGGAAAGCCACTGGTGTTGGAAATGTGAAAGCTGCGTCCTGCGACGATTGTCATTCATCAGGTGGAACATCACATGAGATATACCCACCCACCAATCCTGAATCCTCCATATATCATTTAAACATCCCTACGACCTGTGGAAAATGCCATCCAGACGAAACCAAAGATTACTGGGAAGGCGTCCATGGTAAGATGGCTGCTCGCGGTATGGCTAATGCTCCAGTTTGCACGGATTGCCATGGAGAGCATGGGATCATTTCTCCTGATAATCCACTATCACCCGTTTCAAAACATCGGGTTGCCTCTGCCACCTGTGAACCCTGTCATGAGTCAACCATTCTTAATGAACGTCTCGGAACCAGGGGTGAAGTGAGCAGCTATGTTGATAGTTATCATGGCTTGAAAAGTACGGCTGGTGATCTCCATGTTGCCAATTGTGAATCCTGCCACGGTGCCCATAGAATACTTCCCAGCACTGATTCCACATCGACAATCAACCCGCTTAACCTGGCTCAGACCTGTGGTGAATGTCATCCCGGAATGAGTGATGAGCTTGCTGCTGTCACAATTCATGGCAATGGTGGTGATGATCCTCGAGCACCCCTCGCCATCCTCATAGAAAAAATTTATATACTTTTAATTATTTTGACCATAGGTGGTATGCTCCTTCATACTGTTTTAGACTATCTAAAACAACTCAGGCTGCAGATGAGAGAGCCTTCAATTAGACGCATGCGAGGACTTGAGGTCGCTCAACACACCGCCCTGCTGGTGTCGTTCTTTACCCTGGTCATATCAGGCTTTTCGTTAAGATTCGGGGAATCCTGGATAGCTCAGTTCTTTTTTGGCTGGGAAGGAGGATTTGAGTTTAGAGGTGTTTTACACCGCTATGCTGCAGTATTTTTGATTGTTACCTCCGTCTGGCATCTCCTTTTCCTTTTTACAAAACGCGGCAGTCAATTTTTGAGGGACATGAAACCAGCCTGGCGAGATGTTCAGCAAGTCTGGGAAATGGTCCTCTACTTTTTCGACTATCGTAATCAGGAACCCAAATTTGGAAGATTTGCCTATGGTGAAAAACTGGAATACTGGGCAGGAGTCTGGGGCAACATCGTTATGATCGCAACTGGACTGGTTCTGTGGTTCGACAATTTTTTCATCCAGGTATTTTCAGGTGCTTTTCTTGATGTGTCGCTGGTTATTCACTATTGGGAAGCCTGGTTGGCAACCCTGGCAATTCTGGTCTGGCACCTTTACAATACCATTTTCAGACCAAGTGTCGGACCGATGAATCCCAGTTGGCTGTCAGGAAAAATGCCCAGACGGATGTTTGAACACGAACATGCAGATGCAGAACCGGATCCAGATATAAATCCTTCAAAGGATCAGTGACACGATTACAGCTTGCATACAGTCCAGAGCCTATTTGAGTTAAGATTTAGCTCAGGAGACAACTAAGCTTCAGGTTCTTTGATCCGCTTCCAGCTAAATTTAAGAAATTGGGCAATACCAGCAGGCAGACAACCCAACCTGAGCACAACATCCCTAGCTCTTTCGGGAGCCTCAGCTGAACAGAAATTAAGTTCTAGATGTAATTTGGATTAATAGGTCTGACCTGGGTGAGTCTTGTCATGACATTTCAATGTACAGTATCCATGACCGGGTTCTGTTTGAACCACCTCTAAAACACCATTTACGGGCTGGATAAAACCGCTACTTAAATCCATCAGACCAGGGTATTCAACACTGCCGTGCGGGTTGTGACAGGCGGAACAGCCATATCCAGCATCCTGAATATGCAACAGATGAAATTTAAACCCATTACTTTGAACCACACGCTGCTCCTCATGACAGCGGAAACAAAGTTGATTTTCTTCAATATCAGAGTATGGAAAATCAGCATAAGAGGCTTTTAAAATATGTGGGATATTAGATCCATGTGGTCCTTGAGGTCCCATTAAATCTTCATTTCCATGACAATCTGTGCAGCGGATCATAGATTGTTCGCTAAATTCCGATTTCAGGCTGGGAACATAAGGATTGTTTCCAGGAGCTTCCACAGGGTGAAAACTCATGTTGGTGTGAGCAAATAAGCGTCCTACAGATCTATTCAAACTTGAGTTCTGATTCATGCCATGACATTTATAGCAAGTTTCGTATTCGAAATCAACGTAATCCTTGGGAAATCCTCGACTATCGACTCCATCAACATATAGTTGGGCTCCATCCAGAAATGGTGAGATAGCCTGATCTGATGCAGCATGGGGGTTATGACAATCGCTACATATTACTGAGCGCTCATCAGCAATGCCAGCAGTCCAGATGTCAAATCCGTTGACTGCATTTCCAGCAACCGATCTCCATTGAATGGGGTGGCTGAATGGTTTTTCAAAAACCGCTTCAAGGTCCGATTCGCTGGCTACTTCAAGATCATTATCCTGCATTCCATCATGGCAACTCAGGCAAAGCGTATTTTCATCAGTTTTGAGCAGCTTGGCACCAGCCGGGACAGCATGGATATCATGGCAATGAGCGCATGCCCCGTTCAACAATTTTGCATACTTGGGATCAGCCGGATGACCATGGGTTGAGAGGTTCCAGTTAGTCATTTCATGACAATTGAAACAAATTTGTGATCCATTTGGGGTTACCCTTAAAAAATTCCCAAATTCATTATTGTGAGGATTATGACAGGTCACGCAGCTGATCTGTCCTTCATCGCTAAGCTGTAGATCACTATCAACTAATGGCTTATGCGTATTCGCTTTATTATTTGGGAAATTGAACAAATGCAGATTGCTGTTTTTCGCTGATCGAATGCTGTTCTTCGATTGCATGGTTAATTGAGGATTCTGGGGATTCTGGTGATGGGGAAACCCCTTCGCCAGCCGCCCGTCATGACATGCGAGACACATTCGACTGTTTTTATCTCCTGGAATGACCTCACTTTCCTTCGCTTGAACATGTTTATTCATATCGAATGCTTGGAATGTGCGTTTTCTGTACCACAAAGCTTCCACAGCTTCCATCTTTGAAGGTATATGACACTGCCTGCATAAGCTGAAGTCATATACGATTGAGTTGGTCTGGCCCAGTTTTTGAGTTCCAAGAAAATTATGAGGGGTAAAGGCGATTTTACTCTTATCCAATAAATTATCTGATTGCTGGCTATATAGACAGACGAAGAGCATAGAAAATATCAGGATATGTCTTCTCATCATATCTGCCTCAATAATCGCAGCCAAATACGCGAGTCTTGTTTGAAAGCCATATCCGGATGACCAGCGCTCTGAAGTTCCAGTGCACAGTTAAACAGTTCAGTTTGAAATTTTAAGACGCCACTCAGCCAGAGATAATCAGCATATTTATCTGATTTAAAGCGATACATGGTCATAAAGTTGGTGCTTACGCTCTGGGAAATACGCTTGTAGAACCTGGTATTTAAACTGAATTGAAGATCACTTTCAGGATCCTGGATATCAAGGACGGTCCGGTAATAAATGGTGAATTGTGAAGTTTGTCTAAACGTTTTGTAATATACTTCGTCTATGATGGCATTTCTCAATGTGTCAGCTGAGAAATCTAGATCTGAACCGAAGTGGCTATGTAATTTCAAATGATTCCCAAGTTGGTGACGATTCTCCGGTAAAAGAGTTGTCGTGAGTCGAACCTTATGTTGGATATCATATCTTAAATCAGCAGTTTCATCAAACCGTTGAAAAAATTCAGCGTTTAAATCATCTCGAACCTGTAATGCAATCAGTCCCGAGTTTATTAGTTGCCGGCTTTCGGCAGCATATAACAGGATATCCATACCCTTTCCGTATCTGTATGACTCTTTGAAACCAGCATCCAGATTACCCCTGAAGAAATTTTTCCTGCCACCACTCCAATTCGCGCTGAGACCATAACTTCGCCAATGAAAAATATCCAAAGAATCCGGAATCGTAATTTTGTTTCCCTTAAAAACCACTTCCAATCCCAATACCGGTTTCCATTGAAACCGATACCGGAGATCATGGTTCTGACGAATTAAATTCTGGGAACCATATGCAAAATCACCCAGGCTATAAACCATCCATAATGATTGGCGTCTGGAAATGTCATAGTTAATACGGTGTGCTATACGCCAGAAGTTGTAATCATCTGCTACATAGAACGCATTCACAGCAGTCCAGTTCAAGGCCTTTAATGGGCTTCCTGACCAACGAATCGAAGCAGTGCTAAGATGCCTGTTATCGGAGGTATCCCTGGCCCAAATATCTCCTTCTCCAGCAACCCGGAACTGCATTCCAGCCAGTCGTTTATCGAGCTGGAGCTGGACAAATTGTTGATTGCTTGTAAAACTATCTCGATGGCTAATTTGTTGCGACCTAATGCCTGTCGCCATGCTGAAGCGTGAATTCGGCGAGAATTGGGCTCCTAATTTAAGACCATGAACAAATTCCTGATATTCCAGCGAGTCTGAGAAAACCTGCATAGGGTTACGAAGTCGGGAATAAGAGAATAATGCTAAATCAATTTTAGGGCTGGGTTGAAGTTTTGTATGTAAACCATACTCTGGAGTGAATTGATTGATAGGAAAGCTAGAATTCCCCCGCAGGGCACCCCCCAGCATTATACGGTAATTCAAATTCCAGAATGAGTTATTACTCCCCTGGACTCCCCAAGCCACCCGTTCCTGGTGAATGAGGCTGCTGCCAGATGCACTCAGAGTATCTAAATTGTACGTAATGCTGCTCTCTAGAAATCCAGTTTGCCCAAATGGTAAAGCCTGGATTAATACAGGAAGAAGAATCAGGGATAGCAAAAGTCTATACAAAATACCTAGCCCCCTAGTGCCATGTAATGATAGATCTGAACGCGATTATTGTACTGATCTACTATATAGAGATTGTTATTTGAATCAAAAGAGATTGCTGATGGCATCAAGAACTGACCTGCTCCAGTTCCGATCTCTCCCCAAAAATAAAGCAGAGCACCCTTTGTATCAAATATTTGTACGCTTCCAAAAACCGCATCCGTTATAAATAAATGTCCATCTGATGAAACTGCCAACCCCCGTGGATAGGAAAAGCTACCAGGCACTCGATCATAATCCCCAAAGCCTGAAAGATGCCGAAAATCAGCAGAAAATATTTCTACTTTGCGTGTCAGGGCATCCAGAACAACAATATTACCTTCTGCAGTAAAAGCAAGATCTATAGGGGCTATAAGCAATTGTTTTCCCAAACTTGCGTTATTAAGTCGGGCCTTGAACTCTCCATCCTGATTGGTCACCAAAATCTGATGACCGGGAGTATCCAGTATATATAGATCACCGGTTTTTGTATTAATCCGTATTTGAGCCGGATGCGATATCTCCGATATTTGGATGGTGTTCAAAAGTTTGAAATCCCGGTCAAACTTGTGGATTGAGCCGTCAGATCCATCTGAAACAAATATCGTATTATCGTGGATGGCGATGCTAATTGGATTGGACAAGATACCAACCCCCATTGACATTGCCCGTTGGAGCACACCATTCTTATTTTCGTAGAAAAGAACGCTAGAGGCATCCGAATCTACTACATAAACGTCGCCTGTCTGATTTACAGCTATTGCTACGGGCCTGGATGGGGCGATTAATGATCTGGGGCCAGTAATTTTTGAGATCAGACGCTTGACAAATCCCTTTTCACTCGTGTCTTCCGCACCTAGATCGCCCTCTAAGATCAGGAAAGGTTGATTCAAATCTGGAGGGAAAACTAATTGCTTGTCGCGGACCCTTTCCTGAGCGCAATTGACCAGGAAAATTAAAGAAATCAGGGATATCCAGAGTTTGAGATTCATGCCCATTAATATCGCTTCCTTTTTACAGGATCATGATAATAATTATATTTCCAGATAGTGTTTGTACCGTGACAATCCGTACACAGCGTTTTATGGCTGGGATTACGGAGGAAGGAAGTCATATAATCTCCTTCCATATTGCCTGATATTTCTTTGGACAATTCCTCTTTGAAGGACCACTTATGTGTGTCGTGACAAGTAAAACAATCTATAAAGCCAAAGCTTCTCCCCGGTTTGGTCTCCCCAAATAAGGGAAAATCAACCCAGTCGCCTGTACCCCGCTCATTGGGAGTCACTGTCCCATATTCATGTGGATGATTCCAGGCCTGAGGGATTTTTTCCCCTGCGATGCCCCCAGCTCTATGACAAGAGAAGCAAAATTTTTCGTTATACGAAGCACCTGCTGATTCATCCCAGAAACTGAGAATTCCATATTGAGCCTGTGAATTGTGTGCTGTGTGACAAAAGGAACAGGCGCTGTGGTCACCGTCGCTAAGGTCATGATCCGTGCCCAATACAGCTTCCATTTCCGCATGACAGGACAGACATAATTCAGGCTTTGGCCAGTTGCTGATGCGCAGGAAGGAGTTGGCATCGCTACCGATCATATCCGTAGTGAGGGATGTGTCTCTCTTTGCGCCCCATATGTGGGGGTCATGACAGGTTATACAGGTCATCCCCCCAAGGTAAGTAGGTAAATCCGTTTTAGGCACTGGTTTTCCGCCAAGGGGATGATCGAAACCACCAACAGTAGTTGGATAATGCGGCTCTGAATGACAGGACTCGCATAACATTCGGGACAAATCAGCATCCACCCCGCTTACAGATACCTTAAAACCACCCGCTCCATGATTGTCATGACAGGTTGAACATTGCCCATTATAGACACCGGAACTACGGAAATGTTGTTGAAAACCAGCTCTGGAAACATCATGATCGGATACATTGATGAACTCCTGTTCTGTGTGACATGCTGAACATAATTGACCTTTCGCATCATCAGGTAAACGCAGAAATGATGTGTATTCTGTCCCTTCTTCATTTGCGGTAGTCACTGCATGTTTCTTTGAATACTCCCACTGATGTGGATCATGACACGCTGAACACTGTAATTCATCACCCGCTTTAATACCCAGAGCAGGAATATTCTTTTCAAGGCGTTTGTTACTCACGGGGTGCCCCAGGTGGGTAAATGCTTTCTCACGAGCAAGACCATCATCAATATGACAAGATAGACAAAAGGCATTTTTACCGTCACTTTTCTTCAACTTCGTGAACCACATTGAATCATCCTTACCAGCATGGCTGGAATGACAGGCTGCACAGGCATCCTGATCCCCTAGACTGGGACCAATTGCAGCACCTTTCGTTTCCAAAGATGTTGAAAGATCATGGTCGGTTAACTCAATATTGAAATAGGGTTCATGGCAGGAAACACATAAATCCTTACGATCTTCACCCTTTACGCCGGTCGTATTTTCCTTACCATGCACAGGATGACAGGTCATACATTCGATATTGTTGTTTTCACCAAAAAAAGCAGCACTTGCCATATTATGCTGGGGTCCTATACGGACATGAATGGGATGACTTTTATGATCTTGCGCCTGGTCCGAATGACAATTAAGGCAAAGTGCGGAATTTTTTACCTCCTCCCGTAAAAATGGAGCCAGACCACCTGGTTCTAATGGTTTCAGAGAATGTGGGGTATGGCATGTCCCACAGTAAATTTCTCCGTTTTTATCAAGGGGCAAGCCTTGAACTTTGGCATGGCTAAGATCTAAGTTTTGCTGATGGTTATTGGATGAGAATACCTGGCGAGAATCCTTCACTGTTCCATCATGGCAGGTAAAACACATGGCGGCGGTGGGGATATTGGCAGGTAAACCTTCGATTTGAATGGGCGCATCAATATCCGGAATGAGCGACTTTGTCTCATCAATATCATCGTGCCAGGTGACGTGGCAAACGACACAATCAAAACTAACCTTGCGATCTCTTTTCTTTGGCTGTCCGTAAGTGGGGCCAGCTATCCAACTGAGAAAAAAAATAAAGGTCAGGAGTTTTACCAAAAATTTCATTATTTAAGCTGCCAGACACTTACTCTATTTGCCAGAGATTCTACGACCCATAGTCGATCCATTTTATCAATCCAAACCCCCATGGGGGCGGATAGTTGTAAAATTTCATTATTCAGGGTGGCGACACCTAAATATTTGCCTTGAGACGAAAACGATTGCAGCGAGCCGGTATATCCATCCACGATCCAGATTTGGTTCTTTGAATCAACGCCAATGCCTTTGGGACGAAATATTTGTCCCTGCTCCACACCGGGTTTGGCAATCATCTGTGGATAGCGACCACTTTGAGTGTAGGAAATCACCCGCCGATTTAGCATGTCGGAAATAATCAATCGCCGTTCTGAATCGGCAGCCAGAAAGGAGGGGTTGATAAATTCATTAATTTTTGAACCTCTCTCGCCCCAATAATACTTTTCGTTCGCGTTCTCATCCAACACAGTGATTGTATGATTTGCTCGATCAGTGAGGGCCATATTGTCACCCACTGCAATTAAATCAACCGGTTCTGTCCCGTGATCCAGTTTCACAATTCTGCTGATGCGACCACTCAAGTCCATTTTCAATAGACGTGAGCGCG
>JABMPR010000045.1 GCA_013202895.1 bacterium
ACACAGGGCTTATTCAGCTGCAAAACAAGGTTTAAATATATTGGGTCTGGATAGTTTTATCCTGATGACAGCATATAAGTAACTTCACCAAAAGCAACACCCGCTAGCATCATCAGGTTTCAAGTTCTGTTATGTAGCGTTCCACTTCCAGGGCTGCCATACAGCCGTTTCCCGCTGCCGTGATGGCTTGCCGGTAAACCCGATCCCGAACATCTCCTGCGGCAAATACACCTGGGACATCTGTGGCTGTCGAGTCTGGTTTGGTGATCAGATAACCAGTCTCATCCATTTCTAGAAAATCCTTAAATAATTTTGTATTTGGATTATGACCAATCGCCATAAATATTCCATCAATTGTCTGTTCGCGAGTTTCTCCAGTTAGCGTATCCTTCAAGATAGCCCCGACAACCCCACCCTGATCAGGTTCTCCCAGAATATCTTCAATAACTGTGTTCCAAAGCACTTCGACTTTGGGATTATTAAGAACACGATCCCGCATAATCTTCGAACCACGAAATTCGTCCCGGCGATGAATCAAATAAACTTTGGATGCGAATTTGGTCAGGAAGCCGGCTTCTTCCAGGGCTGAATCACCACCACCCACAACAAAAACTTCCTTGTCGCGATAGAAAAACCCATCACAGGTGGCACAGGCAGAAACCCCAAAGCCTTTTAGCTTCTGCTCTGAAGCAAGCCCCAAATACCTTGCAGATGCACCAGTGGCAATAATAACCGTATCTGCCGTATATTCTTTATCACCAACCCAGATCCGGTGTGGCGTACTAGCGAAATCAACCTTTGTGACATATTCAAATCTTGAATCAGCACCAAATCGAACCGCCTGTTTGCGCATGACATCCATGAGCTCAGGACCGGTAATGCCTTCTTCAAAGCCGGGATAGTTTTCAACTTCATTGGTTGTTGTTAGCTGACCGCCGGGTTGATCCCCTTCAAAAATGACAGGGGCAAGGTTAGCCCGAGCAGCATAAATCGCAGCCGTTAATCCGGCTGGCCCGGAACCTACAATAATTAATTTCTTGTGATTTTGTTCAGACATGACCTCTCCAAAATATTATCAATAGCCTTTCAATCATTTAAAAGGACTCGTTTCTTATTCATTTCAATTTAGCGTTTTCTTTGAGCCTGAATTGTCGGGTATGTTACAAAATCATTCTGCTCCATTATCAATTCTTAAATCGTCTATCTTTCGATAGAGACTGCTTAATCCGATGCCCAAAACTTCGGCTGCTTTGGTTTTATCATTATCCAAACGATCAAGTATGTTTACAATGTGGGATTTCTCGAAATTCCGACTCGCCTCTTTGAGATTATCCGGGTAGTTTGAACCAGTTGCGGACTGGGTTCGTTTTGGTAAATCATCCGGGGTAATCATATCACCATCGCTAAGCAGCACTGCCCTTTCAATTATATTTTCCAACTCCCGAACTTCACCCTTCCAGTTATAATTCACCAGACTTTTCATGGCACTGGTCTCCACACCAATTATGCGTCGCTTCAGCTCATTATTGTATTTATTTACAAAATGCTTTACCAGCAGCGGAATATCATCTTTTCGTTCAGAAAGTGCAGGGCAATATATTTCGATGATATTTAAGCGATAGTATAAATCCTCTCTAAACGTACCCTTCTCAACTTCCTTTGCAAGATCACGGTTTGTGGCAGCTATTAGGCGAACGTTTATGGGTACAATGGTATTACTTCCCAGCGGTTTGATTTCTCGCATTTCAATGACACGCAGTAACTTGACCTGAATTTGTAAAGGGATTTCACCGACTTCATCCAGAAATAAGGTGCCCCCAACCGCTGATTTAAAGACACCATCCTTGTCTTTGGAGGCTCCTGTAAAGGCGCCTTTTTTATATCCAAACAGCTCTGATTCAAATAAGGTTTCCGGAATCGCGCCACAATTGATGGCCACGAAGGGTCGGTGGGCTCGCTCCGAACGGGCATGGATGGCTCTGGCAACAAGTTCCTTCCCAGTTCCACTGCGACCCGATACCAAAACGGTGGAGGTGGAGGGTGCCACTTTTTCGATCAATTTGTACATGCGTTTCATCGCCACACTTTCACCGATGATATGCTCATAATTGTATTTTGCGGAAATCTCCTGCCGTAGAAAATGGACTTCCCTCAATAAATCTTTATGCAGGACAATATTTTTGATTCGTAGAATGAGCTCATCAAAATCCAGGGGTTTCAAAATGTAATCAATAGCACCCAGGCGCATGGCATCAATGGCAGTCTCTGTTGAGCCATAAGAGGTGATCAGGATGACAAAAGTATCCGGAGCTTGCTTTTTGACCCGTTTGAGCAGGGTTACCCCATCTAATTCGGGCATTTTGATATCAGAAATGATTATGTCGTAATGCTGCTCATCCATCATTTCCAATGCAGTGGAACCATTTTCCGCAGTGTAGGTTAGAAATCCTTCATCAGTTAGTACTTCTGATAGGGAATCGCGAATCTCCTGTTCATCATCAACTATTAATACTGAAGTATTCATATTTGGGTTTCCTTTGGTATCTCAATTAAAAATGCAGCCCCAGCTCCCGGTTCACTTGTGACTACCAGTTTCCCCTTCATACTATTGATTATCCCATGACTCACCGATAATCCCAATCCAGTGCCTTTTCCCACATCTTTGGTGGTAAAGAAGGGTTCAAAAATTTTATCCATCACATCTGGATTCATTCCACTTCCGTTGTCCTCAACCCTGATGGTTATGGAAAATGATTTTTCGGCCGTAATGATTCGGATGGAGTCTCCCTTTTCCTTCAGGGCATCAAAGGCATTCACAATCAAGTTTACGACAACTTGATGTAATTTATCGGGTGAGGCTTTGATTCTAGGAAGATCAGGCCCAAGATCGAGCTCAATATTAATTTTCTGGCTGCGGTTGTCATAAGTCATTAGACCCACTGCACTCTTAATGACATCGTTGATCTGGACATTTTGTACATCAGTGGCCTGGGGTCGTGTAAAATCAACCAATTCATGCACAATCTTTGTTATCCGCTCAATATTACTCTTAATCCGTCCCAGTTTTGAAATGTGATCTGGATTCTGCATACGACGTTCCAGGAGTTGGACCAGAGATGAGATTGAAGTCAATGGATTGCCTATCTCATGGGCAACACCTGCCGCCAGCTGTCCCACCGTCGCCAGGCGGTCTGATTGGCGCATTTGATGTTCTATGGTTTGCAGCTCAGAAATATCGCGGATGATCTGGGACCGTCCAATGACATTGCCATTTGAAATGAGTGCTGTTTCCGTCAGGTTTACGGGGATGTGGCGACCGTCACGATCCAGTCTTTCAGTTTGATAATTTTTCACTTCAGATGCCTGGGTAATCCCATAAGCCAGACATAGCAATTCACCAGCAGTAAGCAATTTATGGGGGATCATCAGTCCAATAGCCTGCCCGATAACCTCAGGCGCTGTCCATCGGAATAAGCGTTCTGCGCCTTTATTCCAGCTTTGAATATGGTTATTCAGCCCAATCGTAATGATGGCGTCAGCAGAATTTTCCACAATAATTCGATAGCGGTCTTCAGTAATGGAGAGTTGATCGATGAGTTGGTTTCGGAAGTGATAGACAATCCAGATAGTCCAACCACCGAGTAGGGCAAACACGAGAAAGCCCCTGACGGCAAGTTCAGCCAGGGCTGTGGATTCTGTTCTGTGTTGAAACACCCGTTGTTCCAGGATTTCCCAGATTCCAAGCACAAACAGGATGATACTGAAGCTGGCCAGAAGCAGATAACCGAGATGAAAACCTCGTGATATGTCTAGAAATTTTTTCCAGTACCTGTGCATCGCGTCCAAGGTAATTCTCAAAATTGGGAATGCCAGTCATATAGAATTATTAGAGCGGAAGAACTGTGTTACCCAATCAATTGATATTGGAGAGATTGAATCGCTACCGTAGTGGTCTTGCCTGAGAACCCTTTGGATATCAGGAGTTGAATGCTCAAAGTTTTCGCTTAATTTATTCCTCACAAAAATGAATCCTGTCCAAGAGCAAAAGAATGGGCTGGTCGGATGATATCATTGAAGGTGGTTTCAAATTCATCTGAATAAAAACAACGGAATGGGTACTGTTATGAATAAAAAATTTCTACTATCATTGATCCTGATTTTTGTTGTGATCGCCTGTGAACAAACAGATAGTGACCCACCCGTATCTTCAATCATCTCACCCGAGGACGGTGCTGTTGTGAGTGATGTTCTCACCGTTCGTGCATTGGCAGTAGATGAGTCAGGCGTTAAATCTGGAGAACTTTACATCGACTATGATGCTACAGGTATTTCAGATTCAACCAGTCCCTATAGCTTTACATTTAATACAACTCTATATGCAAATGATGCCTACCTGGAAATTTTTGTGAATTTTTCTGATGAGGAGGGAAACTCATCAAATAGTGATACGGTCGTTGTCCAGGTCAATAATCAGGAGGCAGCCCCCAACCCGGTACAAATGGATTCCATCCGCTACGAAAACAATGGCTTTTTGATTTCCTGGGAAGAATCTCCCGATAATGATTTTGAATCATATTCTCTCCACAGATCATTGTCAAATTATATGGATACATCAGAGCTTGTTTATACAACAAGCATAAAAACGAGTACGGTCTATCTGGATCAAGATGTCAATCCATTCGATTATAATTTTTACAGAGTGGATGTACATGACCAGGGTGGTCTGAGTACCCAGGGACCCATCGCCGCATCACCTTCACCTCTGGTTTACATTCCAACAGGATTGACTGCCGAACCGGACTCGATCTTACCGATAATCCACATGACCTGGATTGATAATTGTGTTTTTGAAGACGGATTTATCATTGAAAGAGGGGATGGAACCACTTTTTATGAAATTGACCGGGTAGGTGCAGGTATTCAAAGTTATACCGATCGTAGTTTAGGATTGGAATCCGAATACTGGTACAGGGTAGCTGCCTTCACTCAGGGCGGTGAATCTGCTCCCAGCAATGTTGTGTCAATTATTTCACCCATAACATTTTCTCCATCAGATCTTGAAGCAACCTCATCCAATGAAGAGATAAGTCTATCATGGGTGGATAACAGCGAATTGGAGCAAGGTTTCATCATCGAGCGAGATGCCGGGGATGGCTTTATTCTGCTTAATACAGTTGCTGAGGATGTTATCAACTACTCTGATGTCGGACTACTTTATGGGATTGAGTATAGTTATCGGGTCGCAGCCTATTTTGATACTCTTGTCTCAGATTATTCCAATATTGTGTCTGAACGTATCAATTATTTCACATTAGAATGGATTGAGATTGAATCGGCACTTTCACCTATGGTGCAGATGACGCACCGATAAATTTGAATTACTCATATGATATTATGCAATACGAGGTCACAAATCGCCACTATGTCACTTACCTGGAAGAGGCTTTGGCTAGCGGTGATATTGTGGTGACCTCTGATTCGGTTTACAGTTTTGTGGGCGAAGTTTTGTATTGTGATCTGAGTGATGCGGAAAGCAAGATTTTCTGGACCGGATCAATACTAATCATTGCAGATAATTACGAAAATCATCCTGTTTCGCTGGTCACCTGGGCAGGAGCAAATGCATTTTCTGATTATTATGAATGGAGATTACCCACTGAGCAGGAGTGGGAAAAGGCCGCCAGAGCAAATACAGGCTGGGATTATCCCTGGGGCGATAATGCCCCAACCTGTGAGCTAGCCAATTATTCGAGTTGCAGTGGTGGGCTCATCCCCGTGGGTATCACTTCTGGAGAAAGTCCTTACGGCGTTTATGATATGGTGGGAAATGTTTGGGAGTGGACCAATGATTTCCATGAGGGTGGTTCTGATAGGGCCGTCAGAGGGGGAAGCTGGAGCTATTTTACTGAAAATCTTCAAGTATGGAACAGCATGCCTGTTGATCCCCTTTATAACTACTATCTCATAGGCTTTAGATGTGTTAGAGATTAGTTCAGGAAATTTCTCAACTCTCTATAATTAGCCTCCAAGATGCACAAATCCGCTGTGGGGGCGCACATGATTTCTATACCTCATATAGCATCATCACTTGTATATATATTGTGATATTTGGTCAATAGACTACATTCTCACTGTATTTTTCAAATAAAGTGGGGAATCATCGAACCTGTAATTATTATTAAGAAATCATTTTCTGAAGGGTCAGAATGCAGACAATTCCGAATTATAATTTTACTTATGACTATTGAGCCACCTTCTTGGTGAATCAGTATGATTTGAATACTTTGCAGATTTATTTAAAACGATACATTGACAATCCCGATAGCTATAAAGGAATATTTGGCGATGTTTACGGTTCAGAACTTGATTCGATCTTGATTAAATTCAATATGAGTCTGCAACTTTGACAAGCGGTACATCAATGATCATGTATAGGTCTCGCAAGTTCGCGGACGCTAAGCGACATGGATTTTTATTTGAAAATAATACGGGGGATTGACATGTTTAACAAGAGTAAAAAAGCCATATCCGATGAATTGACTCAAGCTAAACCCCTCCGGCTGTGGCCCGGCGTGATCATTGTAATCCTACTGTCATTGTTCAGATTCGTCACCCCTATTGTGGCACCCGAAGCCCTGAAATAATTGTGTTAGGCGGAATGATGGGTTTTGGCGCTACAGTTGTGTGGTGGGTCTTTTTCAGCCGGGCGCCCCGCTTTGACCGTTGGGGTAGTGCTGCACTCATGTTAGTTGCTTTGGGCGCCACATCGCTCAGTATCCACGAATCCCTACGGCTACAGCCATTCGTTGCCCACATCATACCGGGACTAAGCCTGGCCTTTGTGGCCGCTGCAGTGGCCAGCCGCAACCTGTCCCAAAAATCGCGACGCATAGTATTGACCGCAGCCATTCTCCTCTCTTGTGGGGCTTGGACGATGCTCCGAACCGATGGTATGCGGGCCGATGCCTCTGGAGATTTTGCCTGGCGCTGGGCAGCAACACCTGAGGAGCAGTTTCTGACCCAGGTCAGCAATGCAGCAACCACTTCCCCAAACATGCCTGCAGGGGAGACACTATACAAGTGGACCGGTTTTCGTGGGCCTGGGCGCGATGGCATTGTCCGAGGTGTCCAGATCGAGACGGATTGGGATAATTCTCCACCTGTAGAGCTTTGGCGAAGATTGGTTGGACCAGGCTGGTCTTCCTTTGCGGTACACAACGACCTCTTTTATACCCAGGAACAACATGGTGAAGAAGAAGTCATATCCGGCTACAGTCTGACAACGGGTAATCCAGTGTGGAAACACAGCGATTCGACCCGTTTCTGGGAGTCAAATGGCGGTGCCGGTCCCCGGGGAACACCAACCCTCCACAACGGTCATTTATACTGCTTGGGTGGAACTGGAATCGTGAACGCACTAAATGCTGCTGATGGCAGTCCTGTCTGGTCGCGTAATGCAGGGACTGACACCGATACCAAGCTCCCGACCTGGGGCTTTTCCAGCTCACCCCTGGTGATTGATGACCTCGTCATCGTTGCTGCCGGAGGCTCGCTGGTTGCCTACGATCTCACAAATGGAGAACCGCGCTGGATCAAGCCAGCACCTGCTGGTGATTGCTACAGTTCTCCTCACCTAGTGAATATCGACAGCATTGCCCAGGTAATGCTACTCAACGATTCCGGTGCCATCAGTGTTGCACCAGCCGATGGCAATCTGCTCTGGCACTACCCCTGGCCAGGTCATCCTATAGTGCAGCCAGCCTTGATAGCAGATGGAGATATGCTGATTAGCGCTGATGAGCGAACGGGTGTGCGCCGCATCAAGATTACCCACGGACCTGCAGGATGGTCGGTAGAAGCGCACTGGACCTCAACCCGCATAAAACCCTATTTTAATGATTCAGTGGTTCACAAGGGTCATGCCTACGGATTTGATGGCCACTCCATATCATGTATCGACCTCACGGATGGTTCCCGTAAATGGCGGGGTGGTCGCTATGGTCGCGGTCAGTTCATTCTTCTAGCGGACCAGGACCTACTCCTGGTACTCTCGGAGAAGGGTGAGCTGGCGCTGGTGGAGGCACTTCCCAACCAGTTCACAGAGCTTGTACGTTACCCGGCGATCAAGGGCAAGACCTGGAACCACCCTGTGCTGGTAGGTGATATCCTCCTGGTTCGCAATGCCCAGGAGATGGTGGCATTCCGGCTTTCCCTGATGAGTGACTCAAAAGAAGTGCTATAGGGATCATCAATAAACTAATAGTTATCAACTGGGAATACCGATCCTGGGGAGAAAGCAATAGTATATCTATTGTGATATTAGGTCGATGTACTAAAATCTCATAATATTTTACGAATAAATGGGGGTAAAATCATTAATACAGTAAATATTACTAATCAATCGTTGCCTTCAGGGTCTTTTGCGGACTGTATAAATACTTGTTAGCCAAACCCGGAAATGGTTTAATGGATTGCCTGGAAGGTATCTTAGAAGTACATTCAGGCATACCATAGGAGGTTAATATGTCGAGAGTCCCATCAATTATTCCAATTAGCGATTTACGCCAAGATGCTGCCTCCGTTCTGAAACAATTACGAAGTTC
Organism: bacterium; assembly: GCA_013202895.1. Classification (GTDB taxonomy): domain Bacteria; phylum Fidelibacterota; class UBA8477; order UBA8477; family JABMPR01; genus JABMPR01. The sequence continues at coordinate 8,604 of JABMPR010000045.1, forward strand.
GATTGAACCGATTGTGATTACACAGCGTGGCCGGGCAGCAGCAATAATGTTAAGTGTCGAAGCTTATGAAAAATCAGAACATGATCGTCAATTGCTGCTAATGCTTGCCCGCGGTGAAAAAGAAATCGCAGTTGGAGAAGGATATGATTTGGCAAGTGTCCTGGCTGACGCAGATAGAGTTCTTGAAGGTGAGTAATGGAAATAAAGTTTACTCCCACTGCCCGTAGTCAGTTTTTAAATGGATTAGCTCATATCAAAAAAGACAATTCAATTGCTGCTAAAGAATTTCGAGAGAAAACAGAGAATGTCCTCAAAAGACTGGTAGATTTTCCTGAATCCGGGAAGGTAGTTCGAGAATACCCAGATCTTCCTTTCAGAGAAATTGTCGTTGCACCTTATAGGTTTTTCTACATCGTCAAGGCAGACATAATTTGGATTGTTGCAGTCTGGCATAGTGCACAAGAAACTCAACAACCACTTTGAAGCGGCTTGGCTAACAATGGCCAGTCTATGCCTTTGAAGCTACGACAGGTTAACTTACCCTGCCTAAGCGGGGTTTATGCTGATCCAGACACATCTTTGATCCCGCCGAAGGGGAACACGAAGTGTCGGGGAGTGTCGAGACTCAAGTTCATCCGTCATAGTCCGAAGGACGTAGACGGGCCTGGTGCGATCAGGACATGGGTAACATATTGGTCTCTTAACATAGGTAACACTTTTCAAATATTATCAATTTATTTTCCAAAGGTTGCTTCAGTCTGAGAAGGAGTAAAAGAGATTGTTTCCAGATCAA
>JABMPR010000046.1 GCA_013202895.1 bacterium
AGTCCGTGATTCCATCGTACTGCTTTTTGAATTCGCTGTAAACAATTCCACCCTCGCCAACCACTAAGTTCTACCCTTCAATTATGCACCCAACTACGTGCTTGACAGTTTTTTATGTATAGTTCCATTTGTAATACGCTGTGTTGGGTTATTGGTTAGAGTTGTATATAGTTTGTGATTATCCACCGATCAAACCCTTATGTTCCGTCCGAAGCCCTAACCTCAAACTGCATCCACAATCAAACTCAATTGGTAAATTCGTAGTATTCATATTAAGAGCCCCCGTATTGCTGTGAAAATCGTACTTGAATTTAGCCTTTTGAACTATTTAATCAAGGCCGTAAATCTGCCCAATCGGCACCTCGGCAGGTGCTAAATAGGTGCTATAACATACCCTAAATGGTCGATTTGTCCATTAAACTGGGTAGTTTACAATATGGAGGTCCTGGATACAAAAAACCCCAGGAACCGTTGTGGCACTGGGATTTAGTTGTGGTGGCCCCGTCTTCGTCCTCTGGACTTCGCCTGGCGGGCAGGGATTTATCCATCGTAGCTCCTTCAGAGCGTAGATGGACGGAATTGATGTTCGGCTACGCCTCCATCTCTCTCCGCTTCGCTCCGGGTGAACCGCGCTCGTAATCTCGCTAGCTAGATAAATTCGCACCACGCGATAGAAACAAAAAAACCCACTTTCGCAGGTTTCTTTATTTCTGTGGCCAGGGATCTATCTGCGCCCTTTGGGCTTCGATAGACTGGCGGAATTTTTACCCACTGGAGCTCGCAGAGCGCAGGTGGGGAACCGCCAACATTAATCCATCGTAGCTTTAGCGTAGATGGACGGGGATTTTCAGTAGTATGCAGACCCTTATACAGTAAGGGCTCGCGGGTTTTGGTTGCTAAAAAATTGCTGTAGGCGGGGCAAGTTGTCTACTATTGTTCATTACTAGTTAGAAAGCATGAAAATGGCCTAGACCCCCCCTCGGGTTTAATACACCCACTGGATCAGATGCTTCGTCAAAGAAAACGAATTAACTCGAAACTGCAAACCGGGAGGTGTCAATATCATGATTTGTATGCTAGCAAAGGCTCTCTTGTATTTCTATTATTTAAACTGGACCATATGTTGAAAAACTCACTTTGAGTAACTTGAATTCTTCAGAGAATATATTCTACCATATCCAACTGTTAGGAATCGCTTGTACATACAGATACCTTACTACGCTACCAACTTTGAAGAAGCGGACTGTCTATTGGATATAAGAGCCACTACAATTTCACCTTTGATTCGTCTACTGGATTCATATGGCGTGATCTAATATGAATATGCCTATAACCCGGTGGATTCAATTTTGTGAACTCGTGTTAGGCCGTGGCTTGAGTGCTTAACTCTCTAGCGAAGGGCTTAAAATCCTAGGGTAAGGAAACATGATGATTAAAGCATTAGAGCAGACGTCGGAGATACTTGATTCCCTTAGCGAAGGAGTAATCACAATTGATAAAAACTTCATGATTACTTTTGTAAATCGCGCGGCTGAAATTTTTATGGGAATAGAGCGGGAAAATGCTGTCGGGCTAAGCTGCAGAAATGTATGTAAATCCGAGTTCTGCGATACAGAGTGTCCCATTACCCAGGTGATTAAAACAGACCGGAACCTATACAGCTACAATTCAAGGATGCTTTGTAGTAAAGGTAATGCCATCCCTGTGAAACTGAATGCGGCCGTTATAAGGAACCGAAACAATGAGCCTCAAGGTGGTGTACTTTCTTTTCAAGCGCCATCGACTCAATTCAACACGGGGACTATTCAGTTCGATTTTTGTGACTTGATAGGCAGAAGCAAGCTCATGCGAGATATTTTTGAGCTCATTGATGAAATATCTCATTCTGATGCATCGGTTCTAATCCAGGGAGAGACAGGGACTGGAAAAGAACTCATCGCAAACGCCATTCAGCAAAAAAGCCAGAGGAGGAATAAACCATTTGTTAAGATTAATTGTGCTGTCATTCCTCAACAGCTATTAGGCAGTGAATTATTTGGGCATGTAAAGGGGGCATTTACAGATGCAAAAAGTGATCGTGTCGGTCGGTTTGAGTTGGCTGATGGAGGCACCATCTTCCTGGACGAAATCGGTGAAATGCCATTAAATATGCAGACTCAATTATTACGGGTCATCCAGAATGGCAGTTTTGAAAGATTGGGCGAGTCGAAAACGCGAAAGGTGGATGTCAGGATCATTGCAGCCACCAATACACTCATAGAGACAGAAATTGATAACAAGCAGTTTCGAAGTGACTTATTCTTCCGTCTCAATGTGATCCCAATTCAAGTTCCCCCCCTAAGGGATCGGAAAGTGGATCTGCCTTACCTTTTTGATCATTTTATCAATATCTATAACAGTGTCTATAAAAAGAACATCCTTGAAATTGACACAGATGCCCTCGAGATATTGCTGGATTATGATTGGCCAGGTAATATCAGGGAAGTAGAAAATGTTATAGAATACGCTTTTATCAGATCCAAAAAGAATAAATCCATCTGCATATGTGGCCTACCGCCAGCGTTAAGATCCAAAGTGAGGTGCTCAGAAGAGTTCGATACTCAAAGATATTCCACACGCAAATCAGAAAACTTGTTAAGCTTATTGGAGCGAAACAATTGGAATCAGAGCAAGGTGGCCGAAATCCTTGGTGTACATCGAACAACGGTGTGGCGCAAATTGAAAGCCATGCAGAGCGATTAGAGCGTTGCATTGTGTTGCATTTGTTAAATAATTGCAACAGTTTGTTAAATACTTGTTATTACATGATATAAACTAAATAACTGTTTCATTGATTGCAACAACCCACGGAATGGCTCACTCCCCGACTGTCGTCTGATTCACACTAGCTGAGATTGGTAGAGTCTTTGTATTCTTCTATCGATATGACTGAGATGTTAGCAAATTACTATTTCATGAATCATCAGTACGAAGCGGCCCTTACTGAGTACGAAGCAGCATTCAAAGACGACCCATCCAATTTGATACTAATGAAGAAATTGTTAGTCAGCTATGTCTTGACTGGCCGTGTAGATAGAGCATTCGTACTCTTTTCTACCATGGTCTCATCAGACCTTCCCTGCATTGTCAAGACCTATGATATTGAGGAAATCTGTCCCTTCGCTGAATTACACGAAGGACTATCCGGGTCGAAAAAAGAAGTTATAAAAGGCGCGGATTTCTACAAATCTATGGGCATGGTGTGGATCTTCAAGGATGCGTCTAGATCTATTAAATATCTTGAGCAGGCTCACATACTTGATGTGGATGATGAACGGCTAGCAGAGCTTATTCAATCGATAAATGAATATTTAGAGAGTATTGCCACGAAAGTTGATGAGACTCCACGTCAATGACTGGGTCCAGACCATGGCATACTCCTTGCCATTTACCCCCACAAATTGATGCCTGGTTTTCTAATTAAACTGGGTGATGTAGCAAATAAAGAAGGAGGTCGCGATGCGATTTTTGTTAGTGCCTGTAGCGTTAATCTTAGTGTTCGGGTTTTGGTCCTGTGAAGAGGCAGAAGATGAGTTAAGTAATTTTGAACTCATCCAACCAGTTTTGGAAGTAAGCACATCTGCTGGATTAGGAAAACCTATTTCAGCCCAGACGTTGTTTGACAACATTAACGACGGTAATGATGCGAACGATTACTTTATACTAAGTGTTCGTAATGCTGAAACTTATGCATTGGGACATATTCCGGGGGCTGTCAATGTTTACTGGCGAGATGCTGCTCAAGCAGCAAATATTGCCCTGCTACCAACTGATCAACCCATTCTTGTGTATTGCTATACTGGCCATACTGGGCAGGCAGTGACAACATCACTTGTAAACCTGGGTTATGAAGCTTCCAATTTAAAATATGGTTTCATGTCTTGGAGCCGGGATGAGACTGCTCGAGTCCAAAATCCTTTCATAGACGACGTTGATGGACATGATTACAGCGTTGAAACAACTGCTAATACTTCAGGCAGCTATGACCTTCCCAATCCTCAATGGCTCGATTCAGAGGATCCCGAAGAAATAATCGCTGCGGCTGCGGACTATATATTGACAAATGAGGGTCCAGTGACTTCTGCACAAACGCTATTCGAGAACCTTAATGATGGGGACACATCAAATGATCCTCAAGTTCTTAGTGTCCGAAGCGCAGAAACGTATGCAATTGGTCACATACCTGGAGCCTTCAACGTCTATTGGAAGGATGTGGCGATAGTTGAGAATCTTAAAAAATTAGATCCGAGCAAGCAGATTGTCGTATATTGCTATACAGGTCATACGGGACAACTCGCAACCACAGTTCTCAATATGCTGGGTTACGATGCCGTCAATCTTAAGCATGGCATGATGTCATGGACAAGAGATGCAGCTGTGCGTGTTCAAAGCTGTTTTGATGAGGATGTTGATGGACACGACTTTGCCATAACCACTGGCACCAACCCCTAACCCATAATAGAGATGAATTATAATGTGAGCAGAGAATGGTAGATCTGATTTCTCTGCTCACATCAACTTGAGGAGGTATGATGACACACCGATTGGTACTCATAGTCATTCTACTTGGTCTTTTTCTATTTTCCTGTGATGAAGTGGATGATATCGATGATGAGAATGGATTGAGTTCTGGTTGTGTAGGTTGTCATACTGATAAAGCCCTATTGGCAGAGATTGCTGAACCTATTGAAGATTCCGGTGGTGAGACTACCGGAGAGGGCTGAGGCGGCTCAGTTGCTCAGTTGAGCGCAGAGGACCGTGTTTTTGTAGGAGAGGATTTTTTTGAGACTGTTCATGGTCAGATGACCTGTATCGAGTGTCATGGTGGAAATGAAGACACAGATTTAACAAAGGACTCTAAAGCGGAAGCCCACTCATCAACTCACAATTTTGTTGCACTCCCCAGTCAGGAGGCGGACACATACTGTGGAAGTTGTCACCCAGCAAAAACAGAAAGTTTTAGTACGAGTCTCCATTTTACTCAGGCAGGCTATTTTGAGCGTTTTAGTGTGCGTGCTGGTGGTATGGATCTTAGAACTGACTCAAATATGCTAGCGGGTTTTAATCAAGATTGTGGAAAATGTCATGCGACTTGTGGGCAATGCCACATCTCAAGACCGTACTCAGTAGATGGTGGGTTAAATTCAGCACACACTTTTAGGAAAACTCCAGATCTAAATAATAATTGTACTGCATGTCATGGATCTAGGGTCGGTGAGGAATTTAAAGGTTCCCATGCAGGCGAAGAGGGGTGGCCAACTGGAATTAGGGCTGACGTTCATTACAATACTGGATTTCGTTGTGACAATTGCCATTCCGGTCATGAAATGCACGGTGATGGCACCCAATATTTTTATCGGTATATTGAAAGCTCTAGCTTAGTTCCCAAATGCGAAGATTGTCATACATATTCTGATCCGGCATCAAGTAGTCCGGATTACAATCCTTACCACGCGACCCACAGGACTGGTAATGGGTCAAAACTTCAGTGTCAGGTGTGTCACTCGCAGCCTTACAAAAATTGTAACGGTTGCCACGCAAAAGGTACGGCCAATGAGGGTGGAATTACCGGAAAATCCTATCCAGCTTTCAAGATTGGCGTTAATTACCTTAAAAGCAGTGAGAGAGATTATGATTTCGCAGTAGTGCGTCACATTCCAGTCTCACCAGATACCTATACCAACTGGAATGGATCCTTCGACCTCACCTCCTTTGCAGCAGAGCCAACATGGAAATATACAACCCCTCATAATATACAGCTGTGGACAGCCCAGACTGACACATCAGGAGGCGGATGGTGTGGCTTAGCCTGTCATAATAACGAAGACCTTTTTCTGCATCGAACGGATGTTGATTCGACTTATCTAGATGCAGAATTGCAGGCGAATGAATCAGTCTTTATGGACTAGTCTCCAATAAGCGGTTATGCTGCCTTCTAGGTATATCCTCCATGGGATTAATTTACCTAGAGGCAGCATTAGCTGGTAAGGGTTAAGGTCTTGCTAAGTCAACTATCAAGTCTTGTATCTTTTTGACATCACTGTTTAGCCGTTTAGCATTATGGACATAAAGTGCTGATTTATTAAGAGAGACTTTTGGCTAGTTTATGCCCTTGAAAGGAGCACAAAATGAGTCAAAAGTTTGAAGCCGAAAAACGAGTTAAATAGATACAAAGAAACACCCGCCGTAAATATTCTGAAGAAGATAAAATCCGGATTGTATTAGAAGGTCTCCGAGGAGAAGACAGCATAGCTGAGCTGTGTCGCAATTACTGTCACGCAGATTATTCCATAGTGCTGGAATACCAGATGCTAATTTGTATACGCTTCGTAAAACAGCAGGATTCGGGATCCGCTCGACATTTATCCATCGCCTGCCAGGTCGTAGCCTTTAGGCGTAGACTGGTAGCTTTAGCGTAGATGGACGGGGATTAACTTCGCTGCGCTCGTTTTACTACGTTTGACTGAACCTCCATCACTATTGTAATTCCGTTCGCCTTACTGCGTTTGAGTCGGAAAAATCCGCCTGCGTCTAGATTTTATCCTCCTCTTACTTCGCTTTTTTTCGCTCATCCACTGGATGAGCTCCGTTTGTCAGTAGTATGCAGACCAGCCTTCGCTCTTGGAGCTATGGCTGGCAGGCCCTTATACAGTAGGGGCTAGCGGGTTTAGGTTGCTGTTTTGTTG
>JABMPR010000047.1 GCA_013202895.1 bacterium
ACAGTAGAGTTGACCAGGGGGGATTTGGCCAACCAGGTCCACTTGGATCTGTAGCAAATTCAAGGGTGTTATTTTGATAGGCGTTGGGATTCCAAATGCCAAATCCAAAATCAGTATCGTATAAAATCCAACGCCATTTACCGCCGGGCTCGTGTGCTTTCCAAAATTTTATGTTGTTGCCAGGCCAGTCTTGATTGTCGAAATATATCTGTGAAAATTGATAATCGATAAAATTGTCAATATCCACCCTTTCACTAACATACTCATATTCAATTGATTGGATTAATTCGTGTGAACTAACATATTGTATCAACTCGGTATATTGTGTGTCATCCCCATGGATTGCCCAACCACCACCCTCCAGGAGATCCAGATCGTCAACATCGAGATCAAAATGGCTGGCAACAAAGTGCTCATTAACTTTTTCGCGTAAATTATAAATCCCCCAAAATTGGCCGTTAAAAAAGACCTCGGTGGGTTGAAAAGCCTGTATTTCAAGGTCACGATCGGAAACCAGGCCGGTCATAAACCCATCACGATAACCCGAATAATTCCAATCGTTTCCTGAGTTCCGGAGTACCAAAGATTCAAAGGCATCAATAGCTAGTCCATTAAAAAATGGATACGCAAACTCCTGGGCTCCATAAATGCCCCGTGCATATAAAGACAGGGAACGTTGCGGATTCCCTCGACTCCAACCACCAAATATTTTTACACCTCCTGGCGTAGCATAGCTCAATTCTGATCCATCTTCAAAATATTCAATGTGGATAGGTCTTTCCCAATCTTCCCAGAAATTTGCACCAAAGTGCGGGAAATCCGGTGAAGCATCGGTTCCCATAACATAGATACCGGAATCTTCAGAGAAGAAATCATCTGGTTCAAAAATGAGTGAAACCACAGGCAGATGGGGATTCTCATTGAGAAAATATGTGTAGGAAGAATAGTGCCTGCTAAAACCGTCGGTAGTGCCTGACATGACACGCAAGACTGTTGTTTCAGTAAAGGTAAGTGGGCTTTCATATAGGGTTGAACTCATTAGCGGTAGAGTTCCATCGAGGGTGTAAGTGTAGATAATTCCCGGGGGTGCTGCTCCGAGATCCACCGTTACGCTTCCTGAGAAGAAACCCGGTTGCGGGGATATTTCTGGCGCCTGAGCTAAGTACAGCACACCCCCTGTGTTGGTTGCCCCCGGAGTCGGTGTGTCAAAATAATAAAAATCCATGGAGCCATCGGGTTGACGACCAAAACTAACATCGGCTGGCAGCGGCGGGATCGTAAAAAATTCTGATTCATCACCGGCTGGAGAGGTGATCACTATATCCTCGCCACTTGAGCTAATTTTAAAATTTGTGTGATATTGATTCTGTGCTGGTGCTATTAGATATTCTGGTAGACCACTCCCTGAACCACTCGCTAATCCAAGACTTAAAAAAGGGATGGCAGTAAGATCTGAAGAAGAAATGCTATAATTATGAACCTGTATTGATAATACATTATTCCCCTCTACCAGCAGATCAAGAGGCACTTGAATTGGCGGTAAATCTATTCCCTGAACCAGGGATGGCTCGGTATAATTATCGGCAGTAGAATTGTAATATACGGGTGATCCAGGAGAACCGATATTTTCCCGAGAAAATTCAACTCCGTTCATGTAAGCTACATAGGCATCATCGTAGTCCATGTGGAAGAGGATTGCCGGGATATTCGAGATATAACTCAGACTGAATGCTTTGCGCATATAAAAGGAGAGTGTTGTGGGTATTATGGTATTGTCATCACCATCACCATAGCCAATTCCGCTATTACCAGCAGACCACCCACTATCATCAAAATCTGTAGCGTGCCAGCTCGCCGGTGGCTCCGAACTGCCAATGATATAATTCCAGCTGTCACCCTCCTGAATAATCAGGTCCCAGGATATATTGGTACTTTGACGATCCTTGTCAGAAGCAAAAACCAAAGTGTAATCACCTGACCCCAGAGCTCCCATTTCAAATATCCATTTATGGGGATCGGCAAGATCATCAGAAAGCCCATATCCAGTCAGATCAACAGTTGCATCTGTTGGATTAAATATTTCCACCCAGTCAGGAGTATCACCATCCTCATCGAACAGACTGCCATCGTTTGAAGAAACAACTTCATTAATCGTCAGGTCCTGTCCCCAGACCAAATAGGGCAGAAAAAGAAACAGTATGCTTTTCCCAAGCAGCGGTATATGGATATTCTTTCTCATTTGACTACCAAGTTAGGGCTTTCGAAGGGAATTTGATATGACATTAATAACTTAATCCGAAACCAACAGCGAAGAGTGGATCATAATTTGGATCTCCCTGATTGATAGGGATTTGGTCCATTGAAGCAGGCCAGGTAACTGATAGTTTTCCTGTGGGTGAAAAATCTCCAAATATCACATCGGCTATTCCGCCACCTTCGGTTCCTGGCAGCCAGGCAGCCAGAAACGCATCTGAATTTTCAAGGGCTTCATTGATAACCATGGGTCGGCCAGATAATAGAACCACGACCATTGGCACAAATGCAGATTTTACCATATTGATCACCGCCAGATCTTCATCCGAAAGTGTTAAATCCTCTCTGTCTCCACTCCCTTCAGCATAAGGGTCTTCTCCTACAACCACGATAACTGCATCCGCTAAAGTGGCAGCTGACCCATCAGGGGATAAAATTACTTCAGTACTGTCCGAGACCAGTTCCTGGACTCCCTCAAATACCGTCGTTCCCGGTGTAATATCTCCAAGACCACCTTGCCAGGAAATCGTCCATCCGCCACATTGCATGCCAACATCATTTGCACCCCGTCCAGCAACCACAATCCGGGTTAAATCTTTTGAAAGGAGAAGGGTGTTTTCAGCATTCTTTAAAATGACCATTGATTCCCGGACTGCCTGACGGGCAATAGCTCTATGTTCCGCGGAGCCAACAGATGCCAGGAATTCCCGATCATTATGGTATGCGTCATCTAATAAGCCCATGCTCTTTTTAATATTTAAAATGCGAGTCACGGCATCATCAATCCTGGACATTGGTATTGAGCCTTCATTGACAGCTTCGGTAAGCAGGTGTATGAACTCCCGATAGCCTTCTCCGCCTCCACTTGTATTTCCAGGTACCATTACCATATCGATACCCGCGTTGATACTAATAATGATATCACTTTTGTAGTCACCTGGGATATCATCAATAGCCTGCCAGTCAGAGACGATGAATCCCTCAAAACCTAATTGTTCCTTGAGAACATCATTCAAAAGATATTGGTGACCGTGAAGTTTTACACCATTCCAACTATTATATGAAGCCATTATTGTAGCAGCTCCAGCCTCAATTCCTGCAATATAGGGGGGCAGGTGCAGGGCTCGTAAAGTGGCTTCATCTATTTGAGCATCCCCACGATCAATCATTCCATTCGATCCAGTAGACCATGTGGGAGCACCATCGCCGATATAATGTTTGACACAGGCCGCTATGGCATCTGGGGCATCAAGAGCGCCGCCCTGGAATCCTTCAACCTGTGCTTTGCCTAACCGGGAAATAAGGACCGGGTCCTCACCATAGGATTCATAAGCTCGACCCCAGCGTTCATCCCGGGAATTCGCAACGCATGGACCAAAAGTCCAGTTAATCCCTGTAGCCCGAACTTCCTTTGCAGTAAGATGGGCCAATTGCCGCACTAAATCAGCATTCCCTGTAGCACCAAGCCCAATATTGTGGGGGACGATGGTGGCACCAAATACATTGTTGTGACCATGAACGGCATCAATTCCATAAATGAGTGGAATGCCAAGACG
>JABMPR010000048.1 GCA_013202895.1 bacterium
AGCAGGAATTCAATGAGCTTGCAGCGCTGTGTGACCAATATGGAGCCCGGCTATTCTGTGGTGGAGTTGGAATGGGACGGCTGGACCTGGGTGAAAATATCCCATTCAGACTTTTAAATTCATTTCACGAGGTTCAGAATTCCTAAATAATGATCTACTTGAAAAATTTTGGCTGACATCGGGGACAAAAATGAGTCCCCCGTTGTCCGAGCTTGATTTTCTCAATGGGTGTTGAGCAAACCAAACATTCCTCAGATTTTCGTCCATACACCTGAAGGGCTGCCTGATAAGTTCCGCTTTGATTGTCGCCATGACTGAAATTGAAAACCGTTGTGCCCTGGGCGATGATGCTTGCTGATAAAATGCTCTGAATGGCAGCATGTAATAGTTGAGCCCTTTTTGGGGGAATGCTTGAAGCAATGCTTTCCGGATGGATTCCCGCCTGAAATAATGCCTCATCGGCATAAATATTTCCCATACCTGCTAGGAAGCTTTGATCGAGAAGCAGTGGTTTGATACGGCGCTTTTTTGATTGGAGCATATTAAAAAACATGGGAGGCGTGAAATTTGGACTCAGAGGTTCTGGTCCCAAATGACCAGTTAATTCGACTGCTTCCTCGGCATAAACCATGCGACCGAATTTCCGCATATCCTGAAAATAAAGTGATCGTCCCGACCGAAAGTGCACGATCACAGTAACATGTTTCTCCGGAGCTATGGGTGTCAGCTTGCCAGTCATTCGTAAATGCACAACCAGAACGCCCTTATCCAGGGAGATAATGATGAATTTTGCCCTGCGAGAAACCTCCTGGATGGTCTTTCCTACAAGAGAATCATAAGCAGAGTCAGGTTGAAGTGCTTTTTCCCAGGGAACCTCAATATCAACAATGGTTTCACCCACAATTGTATTTTGCAGCCCTTGCACAACAGTCTCTACTTCAGGTAATTCTGGCATAATGTTTTAATTCACTATGAAAGTTAATGGGGTCATCCTGAGCGAAGCGAAGGATCTTGATCCTTTATAGAAAGCCAGTGGAAACATCCTTCGAAATTAGGCTTTATCTCGATAAAAATTGGAGATTCTTCACTTCGACTAGAATGATTAGTTATACCTTCAACACCAAACTGATGGGAGCGTGATCCGAGCCCATGACATTGGGATGAATTCGGGACGCCTCTACACTATCAGCGATCTTTTCACTCACCAGGAAGTAATCAATTCTCCAACCAACATTATTAACACGTGCATTGGCCCGGAAGCTCCACCAAGAATAGTACCCTTTTGCACCGGGATATTCCTGGCGAAAGGTATCAACAAATCCTGTGTCAAGATAGCGATCAATCCAGACTCTTTCCTCAGGGAGAAAACCAGAGGTTTTTTCGTTGGGCCTTGGCCTTGCGAGATCTATATCAGTGTGGGCAGTATTAAAATCGCCAACAATTATCACAGGTTTAATTTTATCCTTTTCACGCATGTGCTCCTGCAGAGCACCATAAAACCGCAGTTTGTAATCAAGCCTGTCCTGATCCTTCTGTCCGTTAGGAAAATAAACATTATACAGAAAGAATTTGGGATGCTCGGTGAGCAAAATACGACCTTCACGATTGAAGGAGTCATCCAGAATAGCGGTTTCTACCGAAAGAGGTTCCTTTTTACACCAGGTTGCCACACTACTATAACCGTTACGTTCTGCTGAGTGATAATATGCATGATAGCCCAATGGTCGGGTGAGTGATTCATCCAACTGCTCCGGCTGAGCCTTGGTTTCCTGAAAGCACATGATATCAGGGGTTTCCAGGTTGTACCAATCCCAAAATCCCTTTTTAACAACGGCTCGGATACCGTTAACATTCCATGAAATAATACGCATGAGAAGCTCCTTTATCTGCGATGAAATTACTCCGAATTTAGAGAAGGCATATTTTTTTATACCACGCTGGCATCTAGCAAATGGATCATTTGAATTACCCGAAAGAAGGTATATTTTAACTTTCATCATAGGATTTTTATGAATTATCAAATCATCAATGATAAACCGACCTTGAGTGTCAGATCTCGCGAGGAGTGGCGGCTTTGGCTTTCAGAAAATCACAATGACCATGATCAAATGTGGCTCATTATCTACAAAAAGCACACGGGAAAGCAAATAATGACCAAAACTGAGGCAATGGACGAAGCCATCTGTTTTGGCTGGATTGATAGCCTGGTCAAAGGCATCGATGATGAAAAGTATATGCAGAAATTCACACCGCGGAAACCAGATAGTCAATGGTCTGAGGTGAATAAGAGTCGAGTTGCACAGCTCGAAGCACAGGGTCTGATTGAACCTGCCGGAAAAGCATTGATTGAGCATGCCAGAGAGACAGGAGAGTGGTTTGTAACCCGGAGCACCCCTAAAAACATTGAGATGTCACCGGGTTTGACAAAGGCACTTGGTAAATCATCTGGGGCGAAGGAAAGATGGGATACACTTCCTGCTTCTCACAGACGAAAATATCTGCAATGGATTAGCCAGGCAAAACGTGAGGCTACCAAACAAAACCGAATCAAAAAAACCATAAAAATGCTTACTTCGGGGCAATCGCCAAGTATGTTGTAATCAACTCGGAGGAATCATAAATGTCACTGCAACAAATGCTGACTGTCTCTCTACTCGCTATACTGGTTTGGTCTTGTGCGCAAAAAACAATCGACCCCAGAGAGGATTCAGTAGAGCTAACAAAGTCAGAATTGGAGATCATTACCCGGGCAGACTGGGGCTGGGTTCCCCTGACTGATAGTATCCCGGTCCACGAGATTAAATACATCACCATCCACCATGGTGGAGAGGATTTCCCTGAAGACAAGGATCCCATCAAATACCTTCGAGGTCTGCAATCCTGGAGTCAATCTGATAAACATTGGATAGATAACCCCTATCATTACATGATTGATCTAAAGGGGAAAATTTATGAAGCCCGACCCATCAAATATCCCGGGGATACCAATACGGACTATGATGTAAGAGGTCATGCGCTGATCTGTGTTATGGGAAATTACGAGCACCAGATTTTAAGTGATACTCAATTCGAGCAATTAGCCCGGCTAACAGCATTATTGGCTGAAAAATACAACGTTTCGACGGAATTGATAAAAGGTCATAAAGATTATACCGAGACACTTTGTCCAGGCAAGGATCTTTACCGCTATTTAGAAAATGGTAGCTTTTTAAGCCGTGTCGCAGAAATTCAAAAAGCATTGTAACTCACCAATGATGAAAAGAACAAATAGATTGAGATAAAACGTCATGTCATCACGTATTAAACAGAAATATTTCAAGCAGTCAGGTGTGATACCCGTATACAAGGGTAAGGTTGTTCTCATTACAGCCAGGGGGAGCAATCGCTGGATTATTCCAAAGGGTTCAATTGTATGGGATCTCTCCGCTCAGGATTCAGCAGCCAAGGAGGCTTTGGAAGAAGCCGGTGTAAAAGGGGACGTTTCAGCAAATGAGATCGGAACCTATACCTATGAAAAATTGGGTGGTCGATTTAAAGTACGCCTGTACTTCATGGAGGTCACCAAGCTTAAAGATAAATGGCAAGAAAAAGACTTCCGAAAACGAAAACTGGTAACACCCAAGCAGGCGATAAAAAAGGTCGTTCCGGCTGCTGTTTCCAAAATTATGGCCAGCTTCTTTCATGAAAATCGCCATTTGATTAAGAAAAAAAAGAAACGGTCAAAGAAGAAAAAAAGGGGATAAGATCACGGGGAGTTCAATTGCAGGCCTTTGAAAGATGTTGACCTTGAAGAGAGTTGAATAAATAATAATTTTGCGAAGGTTTTAAATCTTCGCAAGGTTCAAAGGAATAGATGAACAAGCAAAGCAAATGGGAACAGATTTACCAGGTGGTCAAACAGATTCCCCCAGGTAAAGTTGCAACCTATGGCCAGATCGCAACACTTGCAGGATATTATCGCCAGGCTCGCCAGGTGGGGTACGCCCTGCATGCGGTACCCTCAGATGATATTCCCTGGCACCGTGTCATCAATGCCCAGGGCAAGATCAGTCTCAATTTTGAAATGGGGGGCGCGGTTCAGCGAAAGTTGTTGGAGAGTGAAGGGGTGGTTTTTACTCCCGCCAGTGTCATTCCTTTGCGCCAATATCAATGGCAACCAGTGATAGATCCCCGTGAAGACCAGCATCAAGAGGAGCTGAATTAAGCCAGCTTTTATAAGAACATACAATTATTAATATTGATTTTTTGTCAAATGCCAGCCATTCCCGTGCTCGCATTCATAGATATAAAGTGTGACACCCTGTTCCTCGTGTAAAATACCTGCCCTGAGCTGAGCATCGTTCTCACTCTGATACGATTCTTTCAGCATTCCATCGGCACCGCGACAAATGGTGCAAGCCTTACTTGGCGTTTGTCTGCCAGTAGGTGAGATATGCCAGAAACCGCAGCGATCACATTTATAGGGAACCAGATTTTCCCCGCTAAAGTTTTTATTGGCATAATTGGCAGCCGATTTTGCTTCCGCTTTAGTCTCGTATTCTGTGAGAGGACGACCGCTTTTTCTAGCTTTGCAGGTAGGGCTTTTTCGATTCACTTAATCACTCCGGATTATTGATTCTCAATATAAGCACTTTAGGGAAATTGCAGCCAATTAAAGCGATCGTGTTTGTTTATTAAAGAGCTGTTGTTGGAAAGTAAAAAATTCCTTCAAATAAAAGAGCCTCGGAATATCCGAGGCTCTTTTATTCGGCTTAATGCGAATATTTAAGAATCAGGCACTGCTTCTGCTGCCTTTAATTGGTTGATCCGGATCTGAAGGGTTTGCGTTTCCCTGGCATTCGGTACCAATGTGGCCAAACGAGTTACCCACTCCTCTCCATCACTTAAATTCTCATCCTTGATAAATGCTCGCGCTATTTCGTAGACCAACTGTGCATTCATGGGAGCTTCCATGCTAAGCGGTAGAAGGATATCAAGTGCTTTTTCTGTCTCATCAAAGAGATCGTTCCAGACGGAAGCAACTTTTACCTTATCCAGGATCGGTGAATCCTCGCGACCATTTTCCAGGGCCGTTTCCATATATTTCCAGGCACTGGAATCATCCTCGAGTTGATAATACATTTGAGCGATCTGGAGATAGAGATCCATATAGGTGATAGGAATGGTTTTATCTGGAACCAGTTCATCCATTTTTTGGAGGACATGCAGCGCCTTTGACCGATTTTCGTCATTGTCCATCCCATATTCATACACCAACTGCAGAAACCCCTTACGATAATTCTGGAGGAGGCGTTGAACGTTCGGAGGATAATACACATTCGGGTTATCCAGATTGGTGTAACGATAGGTGTCGACGATTTTATCGTACATGATATCCGCATCTATACTCAGACCCACTTTATAGGGCATAAGCTGATAAGCCTGACCGTCCATGCGTAAAAAGTCGCCCAGCCCGATCTGGTTGCTCGGGGAAACAGTGACTGCAAAATACACAGGTTTTTTCCATTCATTTATGCGTAGAATCTCGTAAATCATAATATCCTGAACACGTAAACCTCCAGCAAGCTTTCCAGTTTGGGGATTGCGCTGCCTTGAAATGGTTGGTTGTAAATTCCACCTTAAACCAGAGGATCCTTCTTCTAGTGTGCCCGATTCAGGTTTATCGTAGCCGGTGGCGGGAGCTGGTATATACATGTCCTTTTCTTCCCATCTATATAAACCCAAACCTTCAATCTCCTCATCAGAAAGACTAATGGGTACTTCTGGCTCCATGTGTTTTAGCTGCTTGATGTACCAAGGTGTGTTTAGCAGACTCAGGTTGACCACCCGGACATCTTTACGAATGCCTTCAACTTCCTGGAGATACCACAAAGGGAAGGTATCGTTATCACCATTGGTAAAGATAATTGCATCAGGTCCACATGTATTGAGCAGGTTGTATGAATACTCCCAGGCGACATAATTACCCGAACGATCATGGGTAAAATAATTAGCCCGAAGCATATTGAAGGGTAGCACAAGTAACATTACAGCTAACAAAGCACTGTAGATGACGGGAGAATCCTTTCGCCATTTCTGCAGTTTTTCCAGGGCGGCAGCTGCTCCAATACCTATCCAGATGGCAAAAGCATAAAAGGAGCCAACATATGAATAGTCTCGCTCTCGTGGTTGTGGATCATCCTGATTGAGGTAGAGGAGAATAGCAAACCCAGTAAGCATAAACAAAGCCAGAACTGAGAAAGCCCGGCGAGAATCCTTGGAGAAATGATGTCCTAAACCCAATAAGCCCAATAGGAATGGAAGCCCCCAGAGTTGTGAAATATCAGCCTGTTCACCCACACGTCCCCAGAACTGCCATTTAAAGTAACGGATGTACATATGATTGATCTGATAACGCCAAAAGAAATCTAAACTGGACCGATAGCTATTGGTGATAGTGCTGAGATTAGACAAGCGTTGGTTTACTTCACGTCCACCAATATTCAGTATTACCAGGTCTCCCTGAGCTGAGATCACTTCCCCGATTTTCCCGGTGCTCTTGACCTTAACCACGCGTCCTGGGGTAGCAGAATTTTTGGTAAGGGGAGCCTCGCCCCAACGATCCCGGTAAAACATGGGGTAACTACCATATTGTTCTCGCTCAAGATATGATACTGCTCTTGCCACGGTCTCTGGATCATTCTCGTCGATATTTGGGTTTTGAGCTGAGCGGATGAAAATGGTCTCATAGGAGGTAAATCCAACCAGGACCATAAGCAGCGCCATGAGGGAAAGCCTGAGCTCGGTTGTTCGTGCTTTATAAATAGATGGAGCGAAATAGATCAGAGCCATAAGGAGGACGATACTGACTGCAAAGGTTGTCCCAATTGCAGACACGGCATTGTTTGTATTCAGAAGGTTGCCCATGAAATTAGCCATTTTTGACATGCCTTTAATAATGCCAAGGTAAATGATCAGATATGCCGCCCCGGCAGCCCCCATAAGAAAAACCTGCTTCCAGAGCCGATTACGACGACCGGCATTGAATACCTGTGAGAGCCCCCACAGGCCTCCTGCGGTAATAAGAGCAAAGATAACACCCAAAATCAGGAGCTTTGAATTCAGATCTTCTGGTACCAGTCGCATGTATTCCATAGAAGTTTCGGGTAAAGCCATCTCAATAGCTATTAGAAGGGCTACGGCCATAATCCCAATAACGGCCAGCATATTGACCATCATTTCAACCCCATCTTCCTTTGGATTGAGCTTCATATACATGATCAAAGCGATGAAAGGAATGGTAAGCAGATTCAACATGTGGACCGAGATGGCTAAGCCCATCATATATGAGATTATCAGGATATAGCGTGACCCTGCACCTCCTTCATCCACCTTTTCAGACCATTTGAGAATGAGCCAAACTACAATTGCGGTAAAAAAGATACTCATTGAATAGACTTCAGCCTCCACAGCGTTAAACCAGTGGCTGTCAGAAAATGCGATAGTCAGGGATCCTACTAAACCCCCACCATAGGCGATCCATTTATCTGCAGAATCTTTAATGGGACCTCGCCATTCAATTACCAGACGCACAATGATCAGAAACAGGAACATGTTTGCGAAGGCAGTGGCAATGGGTGATAACATGGTAATACGGTATGCAATCGTATGGAACTGAGGCTCATTGAGCAGAGGATCTAAAGCTGCACCGCCGTTAAAGGGAAGCATAGAAATAACCCGTCCTAATAAAAGGTAGAGCGGGGAGCCGGGTGGGTGAGGTACACTTAGGGTATGAGAAACAGCAATAAACTCACCACAATCCCAGAAAGAGACCGTCGGAGCCATGGTGTCCAGATAGATCAGATAAGTGAATACGAGCACAAAAGCTGCGAGCAATGTTTTCAGCATGTCTCGGGGTTTAAGAAATTCCATTATCAATCCTTTTCTGTTCAAATGGGTTGAGCACACAAAGAGTATTCTATTCGGTACTGTGTCAGTTTTCTATCTGCGAAAATGAGATTCAGTTAGATGTCACTCAAGTTTATTTGTTTTCAAATCTAGGCCTGTCGCATCTGGTTAAGGCCGAGCAATATATATGGTTTGAAGTCTGTTGCCAACATGATGTTCCTGAAAGCTTTTAAGGGTTTTGATAAAGAAAAAGGCGCAGGATACTCTACGCCTTTTATGCATTCGTCTAGATTGATTTAATACCTACTTCATCAACATCAGCTTTAAGACTACAGTATTATCACCAGAAATAATGCGACAGAAATACAAGCCAGACTCTATGTTTCGACCATCACTCGCAGCTCCGTCCCAGCTTAATTCATAATGTCCAGCAGCTTGGGGGGCATTTTGGAGTGTTTCAATCTCACGACCTTGAATGTCAAATATCTGGACACTTACAACACCGGCCCTTGGAAGATCATAGCTAATTGTAGTTCGAGGATTAAACGGATTGGGGAAGTTTGGATATACCAGAAACTGTTCTGGTAAGCCTAATCGACCGACATCAACCGTAAGGACCTGACCTCCGGCAAACGCAACCTGGAGTTTCAGGATTTTGAAGTCTGAGTTCACCTGACCAAGTCGAAGTTGGGCAGCCGCTTTGGCGGCATCTAGAGCATAAATGACAACCCGAGTGACTCCTTCTGAGCTGATCTGTACCAGATGATAGCCATCAAGATCAGCGGCTAGCAGTCCCTGATAGCTAAGATCAATTGCCAGAATGCGTGCATCACTTGCCAGGAAAAGCATATTATCGCTTAAGCGAGCTTCCAGAGTTTCAACCATTGTGAAGCGTCCGAGGTGATCACCCATAATGATATCAACCAGTAATACAAGATCACCAATATCAATCTCCCCATCACCATTCACATCAGCACAAAACAGCTCGTATTCCTGGGCAACTGCACCTTGTCCAAGAATGATATTCACCAGGCGGATAATATCCTGGACATTAATCTGGGCATCGGCAGTGACGTCCCCAATGATACTGCCCGGGACCTCGGACAAGGGCAAAACAATGAAGTCAATCCAGGCGCAATCTGATCCTGAAGAGCCCGAAAAATTCTTGCTATACTTCCAGGTCAACTCGTGTGCTCCGCCGGAAAGGATATAGTTTGCTTCATTCCAGGGGATTTCTCCCTGCCAGTTGGCCATTTCCGCACCATCAATCAAAAATTGGAGACCATCAGAACCTGCTTCAGAGGATACCATATAATTAAAGCGCAATATGGCATCATCATCAACATCTATAAAAAGGCTCATCTCAGAATTCTGACTATTATTGATATTTCCTGAACGGGCTGAATATTGACCTTCATAGAACTCACTGTTGTCAATCACCCAGTTTTGATGACCAGCAAAAAGCCAATCAAAAGCGTCAAAATCAGCACTTTCAAAATCTTCCACCACCAGCCCGGCCACCAGCGTGAATGTTCCACCTGCTGTATATCCCAGATCACCTTCCAGCGACCATTCAAATTCAATTTCCTGCCCTGGTGGAGTGGCATATTCAAGATCAATGGAAAATGAACAAAAATCCAGGCTGCCAGCAGCAAAACCATCAAGCGTGGTTACAGGTCCAAGTGAAGCCACAAAGGGGTTACCACTTGATAATGAGATATTCGCAGAAGTGAGCCCGGAGCCACCGAGATTGTTGAGGCACAATTCTAAATCGGCTGATTCACCGATATCAAGTCGGCCATTCCCAGCATCCAGAACCGTAACATAATCGAGGATAATAGAAGGTGCATTTAGGGTAAGTACAATCTCGGAGTCCCAGAAATCAACACCATTATCCATGAGGATAGAAACTACTACCCCATGACCATCAGGCGCAGCATCAGAAATAATCAATTCAAAAGGACCCTGGGCGAAAACTTCATCAGCAGCTAATGGACCAGAATTGATAAAATCTTCACCAAGCGTCACGTATTCATCCTCCAGCGAGATGAGACAATTTACCGTTTCGCAAACATCCGCTCCCACGTTATGAATCTGGATATCCATTTCAACGGACTCTCCAAAATCGAGGATACCATTTCCATTTCCGTCAACTCCATCGCTTATTTCAAACCCTTCAACCACAAGCCAGGGACCTGCGGGTGAAATGATAAGTAATTCTGCTTGCCAGGGAATAAGGTTCTGGCCGGTTATGATTAGCATACAGGTGTCGACCTCAGTGAGTGGTTCAAAAGTCAATGTTGTCGTACCAAACGCTGATAGTGGTGCTGTCGCCAGCAATTCACCATGTTTGCTCAGGCTGACCACGGCATTGTTGATTTCACCAGCAGAAACTTCGATTTGTGAGCTTCCCAGGATCAGAACATCAGGGGTTGTTACACCAGATACAGTCTCAGGAATTCGAGTTCTCATGGGCATGCTGGGATCCCCAAATATGTGCCAGGTGGCATACATCTCGAAACCGCCAGTGCCATATTCATCGATCATCTGTGCTGATCCGGAAAACATAAGAGCACCTATCGTCATGTGGGCATCGGCAGCCAGAAGATCTACAAATTCATCCTGTGCGCACATGGGTGGAGCCCAGGACTGATTGATTGTGGAGGCGTACATGGCAACTGCTCCCCGTTGATCCCCAGCCGTCCCTGCTCGTAACCAGGCCTCGGCAAAACAGGTTGTCGATTGAAAATTGCCATTAACACAAGCAACAGAAACAATAACAGGCAGTTTCCCTGTATTATTCAGGCTGGCGACATTTGAGCTTGAAAATCCTGTAGTGGACCAGGCATTTGTTGATCCATGACCAACATAATTGATAAGTCCCCGTCCTTCATTGACCCCCGAAGAAACCATCGAAACACTGGCAGACGGATCATAGATCTGATCCACCGGGTCATAACCATATCCAAGCAGGTCTGTTCGGATATTATCCATATGTTCAATATCAGCTTCTCCATCATCACCAATTCCGGCGCCTTCAGCTGAAGCGAGCCCCATGGCTTTCTGATACCAATCACCAAAAGGGTCTGGATTTGCTTCATAATCAATAATCTTAGCAACCTGGGTTTCCACCTGGCTTACAGTACTGGCTGATAATCTTCCCACAAAAATATCCGGGTATTGATCCCCATTTCCACCATCGAGAAGAGCATATGATGGATCAGAGGCAGCCCCGGATGAGATGGCTGGAACAACATCAGGCCCGTCTCCAACAATCAGTAGAAAGGTGAGTCCTTCCAGGGATGAATAGCGAGCTTGAACAGCATTTAAAATGGCAGAAGCGTTGTTTCCGATCTCAGAAACTGCAATAATCTCGGTTGAAAGCCCCCGCGTTTGTTTCCAATCAACCAGAGGCAACACAGCATCATAGAAGCCATCCGCTGTAATGATCAACATATTTCCGATCTCAACTGGCAGGTCATAAAAAATCGAGAAGGGATCGAAATTTATAAAATGATTTTTATATACCGGGAGGAAACCACGGTGAACGCTTGTTGTTGACCTGGATTTAATCCCTTTCTGAGCAGGACCGTCTGCTTCCAGGTTGAGGCGCAAATGGGTGTATACACGTAATATTCCACTAATCGGATTATAACGAAAAGGGTGAATCTGTACTACAGCTCCACGCAAATCCCGCATGACATAGGGATCACTTAAAGTGGCGATCTGCTCTGGGTAAAAAGCATCATTCTGATACTCCTCACCAAATTGAAATTGCACTGATGCAGGATTTATAGTTCGACTTAAATTCCCCTTGGACGGGACAAGATTTTCAAGCGGAATATCTTGAAAAGCTATAACTTCCACAGTAAGACGCATGTGTGCATCATCTGGAATGATAACACTTCGATAATATTTTGGAAGATCAGGCGCTCCTGCTTTTAATATTGGCGTCATCTCGGGTGCTGAAATCAGAAGATGGGGTACTCCCTCGATATCAATTTCGCTTTGATAGTATCCCGGTAGATTGAACTCAAGTTCTATTGCTGATAGTTCATTATTGTGGATAATTACAGAAGGCTTATTCGAAGGCTGGTCTTCCAGGCCAATCCATTGATTTCTGGCTTGAACCACGTTTGCAGAGATCAATAACAATAGTACGATAATGCGAATTTGTAGCCGAAAAATCATGAGCATCCCCTTAGTAAAAAATCCAACTTCCTGATTGAAATCATTATGCGCTTATTATAGCTTGTATTTTACATCATTATAGTTAAAAAAAGTATTATGAATTGTAGCCAGTGTCCTTTCAGGGTCTATTGCTCTGTCAGCGCGTACAGTGCGATCCCGGCTGCAATGGCTGCATTCAGGGATTCTCCACCGCCTCTTTTTTCAATAGCCAGAGCTGTTGTCAGCTGTAACAAATCAGGGTGTACCCCATGCGACTCAGAACCCACAACCAGAAAAAGTCCCTTTTCAGTCTGAAAATCCTCCAATGCGGTTCCAGACATATGTAAAGCAGTTAGCTCGCCTCCAGCTTGTTGCCATGTCAGGGCACTTGCTTTTAGATCCTCACTGTGGTGGATGTTTAAAGAAAGAATAGCGCCCATGCTGCTGCGAACAACTTTCGGGCTGTAAGCATCAACGCAATCTGGTCCTAGCAGAATATCATCAATCCCAAACCATAATGCGCTGCGAAAAATAGTTCCCATATTGCCGGGATCAGCCATGCCGTCCAAGACCAATAAAGTTTTCCCTGATGTTGGCAATGGCAGTAAAGCAGGTCCGGGAATTTTTGATACACAGATGATTCCCTGAGGGGTTTTGCTATCACTTATTTGTTGAATTTGAGTTGGGCTGGCGACAAAGGGGATTATTTGCTCGGGAAGGGCAAGTTTGTCAAAGCCCTTTGAGATTATACAGGCTTCAATTTCAAATTGGGACTTAAAAAGTTCTTCACACAGCTTGATTCCTTCAAGGAGGAAGAGAGCTTCATTTTTCCGATTTTTCGAGCGCTTCAAACCCCTGTAGAAGTTGACCTGAGCTTTGGTCAATAATTTTGGTTGCCCAATCATTGCAGTTTAACCCTCGAAGTGTTTGCTAATGACCTGGTCACAGAGTTATGCGTCCTTGATAATCACCTCTGCCACTTTTTCAATTGCGACAGTGGTTTGTTTGCCTGATTCAAAATTCTTCAGCTGAACAACACCCTGAGAAAATTCATCCTCACCCAGAATTGCTACATATCTGGCACCTTGACGGTTGGCTTCACGCATCTGAGCCTTCATACTACGCCTCAGAGTGTCAGCATCGCAACTCAAACCTGCTGATCGCCAATTTCGAATGATTCCAGGTGTTTCAGTTCGGAGATCAGACCCGGTCACAACCAGAAATAGATCCAGAACAGGATCTGTAGAGAGAGGCTTTATTGCATCAACCACCAACAGCAGTCTTTCTATTCCAGAAGCCCACCCAATGGCTGGAACATCGCTTCCACCGAGCTCTTTGACCAAATCGTTATATCGCCCACCTCCACAAATAGCATCTTGGGCGCCAAGAGCATCACTGGTAAATTCAAAAATAGTATGGGTATAATAATCCAGGCCACGAACCAATAAATCATCTTGAAAGTAAGGAATAACCATCTTATCCAACATTGCTAAAACCTCTTCATAATGAGCAGCTGAGGATTCATTCAAACAGTCCCGGATTTTTGGGGCATTCTTTATTATTTCTCTGTCGTTGGGAGCTTTACTATCCAGAATTCTAAGGGGATTGGATTCAAAACGATTTCGACTGGTCTCTGATAATTTATTTAGCTGGGGCATTAAATAGTCTCGCAATGCACTTCGATAAGCTGCTCTACTCTCGCTATCACCCACACTGTTAATTTTCAAGGTTACGGATTTTTCAATTCCCAGCTCACGCAATAATGCATAAAAGAGGTCGATAATCTCTACATCCTGTTCAGGGTTGGGCGAACCTATGGCTTCCGCACCTAATTGCCAGAACTGGCGATAACGACCCTTTTGCGGACGCTCCTGACGAAACATGGGACCTTCGTACCATAATTTTTGTACGGGGGAGACCTGCTGAAGATTATTCTGAATGTAACTCCGGACCACACCAGCGGTAAGTTCGGGACGTAGGGTAAGAGATAAACCGCCCATGTCGGAGAAAGTGTACATCTCCTTTGAGACAATATCAGTGTCTTCACCAACTCCCCTGGCGAAAAGGTCTGTTTTTTCAAAGATAGGAGGTCTGATTTCGCCATAGGCGTATCCTGCCATTACATTCTGAATAATTGTTTCCAAGGCTTGCCATTGTCTCACTTCAGCAGGGAGAATATCATTGACACCTTTTACTCTTTGAACTTTATCAGGCATGGGTTTTTAAACCTTTATTGTGTTAATCTTTATTGTCGGGCCAATATAGAAACGAGGTCTATAAGTAGGCATTTATTCTATTATCAACTTTTGGTTATATCAAAACGGGGTCGCTGTGGCCTCATCACTAAAGCAGATTGGGAGCTGTTCGCACACGGCGAAAATTGTGAAAGGAATTTGTCGGTTATTCTTCCTCTTCTTCAGGCTCGAAGTCAATGGCGTCCAAAACAGCTGTCGCCTCAGATAGTTTTTCTTCCGGTACGAATAAAGTTGCTTGATTCCCAGCCAGCGAAACAGAATGCGCACCCAGACCCGAAGCCAACATGCTGCGTTTGATCTCACAGGGAATATCGGCATTATTTAGTGCCTCACATAACATCTCAGCGGTGATATCACCCTCGACAACGCGCAGGGGGACCCAGGGTTTATGTGTTGATTGCATGATAATGACCTCCCGATTATAGTTAGTACCTGAAAGTAACCTAAATTAGGAAAATATCATCCCTTTATCCAATAGGATATCGAGCAATTCATCAAGAAAAAAGATCTTTGCTGCTAACCTAATCACGATACGAAATGATGGATTCTGACAAAAACCCAATTATTATCAGAGGCTTGGTCGGGGGTGATGAAAGGTTAATTGGGTGAAGCCCAACGAAATAGAACATATTTTGCATACGCGGATACTTTCAAAAGTATCCAAGCCAGGTCGATACCTGGGTAATGAACACAATATTATAACCAAAAACTGGGATAATCTCAATGCAAGCATGGCGCTGGCTTTTCCCGATGTCTATGATACCGCCATGCCCTATAACGGGTTTCAGATTCTGTATCATATTCTAAATCGGGAAAATGATATTGCAGCTGAGCGTGTGAACGCTCCCTGGCCAGATATGGAAGCCCTGATGCGTGAGCATGGATTGCCCCTGCACAGTCTCGAAACCAAACGCCAGCTGCGCGATTTTGACATTATAGGTTTTTCTCTGCCATACGATCTGCTCTATACTAACATCATCAATATGCTGGATTTATCTGAGATCCCGATCTGGACCAGGGATCGCAAAGATGAAGATCCATTCATCATAGCCGGGGGGACAAATGCCTATAACCCTGAACCTGTCGCTGATTTTTTTGATTTGGTGGTCATTGGTGATGCAGAAGAACTCATTGTAGAATTGGTCCGCCGAATTGGGAGGGGGCGCCGGAATGGGCTCCCTCGTAGACAAATTCTGGAAGAATTGGTCAACATGCCTGAAGGAATTTATGTCCCGGAATTTTATGATTTTAAATTTGAAAAATCAGGCAAACTGCAATCTATCAACAGGACATTTAAAAAGGCTCCTGAACGTGTCAAATCAGCCAAGATTCCTATTCTGGATGCCGGGAATTATCCAGTAAAACCAATCGTTCCAATTGTGGAAACAGCTCAGGATAGATTTGCCCTGGAAGTCATGCGTGGCTGTACCCAGGGCTGCAGATTCTGTCACGCCGGTATGGTCTATCGTCCAGTACGTGAACGCAAGCCAGAAGAATTAATTGAATCAGCCAAAAATACCCTCCAGGCAACCGGTCAAAAAAACCTGTCGCTTCTGTCTCTATCAACCAGTGATTATACCGGATTGAGTGAGGTGGTTGAGGGCATGAAGCCATATTTGAGAGAAAACCGAGTTTCTGTTTCATTCCCATCAATGCGACTTGATAGTTTTACCAGGGAAATTGCCAGCATTGCTGCTGAAGAAAGAAAATCTGGATTAACCTTTGCCCCAGAGGCTGGAACCTGGCGTATGCGAAGGGTCATCAATAAACTTATTAGTGATGAAGATTTGTATTCCTCAGTCCAAATCGCCCTGGATGGCGGCTGGAAAACCTTAAAATTCTATTTCATGTTAGGTCTGCCAACTGAGACCCAGGCTGATCTACAAGGAATTATAAATTTGATTAATGATGTTCGTGATATGGCGAAAACATATGGTAGAATTAAGATCAATGTCACGCTCTCCTCGTTTATCCCGAAACCTGAGACACCTTTCCAGTGGGAAGCTCAGGATAGTAAAGAGGTTATTAGAGAAAAAATTGATTTCCTCATGCAACACCTGAAGCAGAAGAATGTACGCGCTTCTTATAGAGACCCAAAATATTCTGAAATCGAAGGAATTATCTCTCGCGGAGACCGTCGACTCTCACAGGCAATCTATTTTGCCTGGAAGGATGGAGCTCGCTTCGACAGTTGGGGTGATTTTTTTCGCTATGAGCGTTGGATGAAGGCCTTTGAACAAGCTGGAGTTGATCCAGACTTCTATCTGCGGGAACGGAACGATTTGGAATTGCTTCCCTGGGATGTGGTTGATAATGGGATATTGAAAAAGTTCTTACGGCGTGAGAAACGCAAGGCTTATCAAGAAGCCACAGTCGTGGACTGTAGGGATGGTTGTATCGCATGCGGGGTCTGTGATTTTGATGAACTCATCATGCGAATTGCGGCAGAGGGAACCAGCGGTGAATCAAAACTAAAACCGGCACCCTTTGTAGCGCGGGAAAAAGAGCCTGAACCTGATTTAAAAAACGATACACCAGTTCATACAGCACGACTAAAATTCTCAAAAACAGGCCTGGCCAGCTATCTGGGTCACCTTGATGTACAAAACTCATTTATCCGGGCAATTAGCCTGGCTGATATCCCAGTGGTGTACTCACAGGGCTTTAACCGGCGCCCCCGAATTTCTACGGGTCCAGCATTACCCCTGGGCTATACATCAGAAAGCGAGTATCTTGACATTCTCACCTTCCGACCAATCCCAAGCATAATTGAAGACCTGAATACCCACTTACCCAGCGGGATCATAGTCCAGGATGTGGTGTGGCATGCAGGACGAATCAACGCTCTCACGGGTCAAATTTCCACGGTTAAGCAACGTATTGATTTTGAAGAGCTTCCAGCGGAACCGTCATTGGAAGCAATGAAACAGAACTTTGAAAGACGAAAAAATGTGTATATTGAACGCGAGCGAAAGCGTCGCATAATATCTCTGGATATAAAAGCCTATATCCAGTCTATTGAAATAAAGGGCAATAGCCTCGAGGTAACCACCCTCGTTCAGAATGGCAAGGGAATCCGGTTAAACGAATTCCTGCCCGTGTTTTTTGATGTTCCGATCGAAGGCTTACCCATCCATACCGTTCACCGACAAGCGGTTTTCATGAATGAAACGGTATAAGGGGCATGGCGATCGGGTTTAGGAAGTAGTGATAAGAACCTGTTCAGGACCAATAACCTCGTTGAATAGCGGTTTATCCATGTTTGTTCTTAAGAACAACCCCGGCATTTGACTGGTGGGATATTCTGATAAATTGTGTGCTGATGAATCCATGAATAGGTCAACACGTACCCGCTTTAATAAATTGATACTTAAGTAGGGCTATGCTTATCACCACAGGAATTTAGAGGTAGATATTGATAAATCTACCTCATGAAAAAGGCAAGCCATTGGGCTGCCAGAACCAGAATTGGTAAAAGAAATTACTCGCTTCGATGAAAATATTCCGAATCGAGAATGCGCAAGATCCTACAGGTCGGGCTGAGAATAAGCCCTCTTCCACAGAGTAAGCGCAGCAAAATTTTTTGTGATCGGCTCATTCAAATGAAATGCATGAGTCTTCGTTGGGATAAATCATCTCAACCTTCTTCTTTTACCCATTCGAAATACAGTTAAGGAATTTGGAAATGAAGAAGGATATCTTTATTAACCAAACGCATAAAGAAACACGGATCGCCATCCATGAGGATGACGTATTGGTTGAGCTTTATGTAGAAAAACCGGAAAACATCCGCATCGTTGGAAATATCTACAAGGGTGTTGTAGAAAATGTACTACCCGGTATGCAGGCAGCATTTGTAGATATTGGTATAGGGGCGAACTCTTTTTTACCATTTTCTGAGGTAGAGGGAGAATCATTTCTCCTGGATCAGGATGAAAGGGGTGATGACGAGCAATCAAAACCTTCCAACAAAGGACGTTCACGAAATCGTGGTCGTCGTGATACGAGAAACCCAGCAAACCCAAAACTTAAAACCGGACAGGAAATTTTAGTCCAGGTCATTAAGGAACCTTATATGGGTAAGGGGGCGCGAGTTACTACCAATATCTCATTCCCCGGGCGGTTTTTAGTACTGGTTCCAAACGCCGATTATGTTGGCATTTCTCGAAAAATTTATAACAATTATGAACGTCGTCGTCTGCGTAAGACCTGCCACGACATGAAGCCTGCAGGTTTTGGCTTGATTGCCAGAACTGTCACAGAGGGCAAAGACGAGGAAACCCTGGCTGCAGATCTGAACAATCTCATGGATTCCTACAAACGCATGGAAAAGACGCTCAAAACCAAACCGGGACCACTCTTGGTATATAAGGACATGGAAACCGTGTCCAGCCTGATCAGGGATCTCTTCACCAATGATGTACAGCGTGTCATTACTGACAACAAAGGCATGTTTAAACAATTGAATAGTTATCTGAAGGGTGCTGCACCCCAGTTGGTTGATCGACTTGATTTTTATAAAAAGAAAATGCCCCTATTTGATTCTTACAACGTACAAAAGGGCATCGATGTTTCCATGTCCAGGAAAGTTGGGCTAAAAAGCGGCGCCTCAATCGTCATCGAACAAACAGAAGCCCTGGTTTCCATTGATGTAAACTCTGGTAAATTTATTGGCCGCAAGGATCATGAAGCAAACGCTGTCAAGATTAACCTTGAGGCTGCCAGAGCTATCGCACAACAGTTGCGATTACGAGATCTGGGGGGCCTAATCGTCATTGACTTTATTGATATGTCGCGTGACGAAAATAAAAAGAAAGTTTATTATGAGCTACGTCGTGAACTGCGCAAGGACCGCGCGAAGGTAGCTGTGAACTATATATCTGATTTTGGTCTTCTGGAGATGACGCGTCAACGTATAAGACTCAGCTTGCTGCTTTCAGCGACTGAAGAATGTCCAGTTTGTAAGGGACGAGGTAGAATCATGTCAAAAGCCGCTATGACAACTCAAATTGAAGGCTGGTTTAGGCGCTTCCATTCCAAAAAACGTGAATTCAGACTCCAGCTCGTGGTGAATCCCGAGATGGGAAAATTCCTTCGCTCAGGTCGGAAAAATGTGGTGCGCTCTATCCAGTGGCAGCATTTTATAAAAGTAGAAATCATTGCGGATGAATCTAAAAACATGGATGAATTCCGAGTGATTAGTAAAAAACAGGGAAAAGATATCACGGACGATTATTGATATCCTGGTTAGGAGAGAGAATGAAAAAAGCAGAAAAATTAGCTAGAGAAATATTCAGTGACCAGGATCTTCAGCAGATCTCAGAAGCGATAAAGACCTTTGAAGGACGCACTAGTGGTGAGATTGTCATAAGCTTTAATACGACATCCCACAACCAACCCTATAAATCTGCCAGACGCATTTTTGAGAAGGCCAGACTTGACCAGACAAAAGAGCGCAACGCTACTCTTATTGCTCTGTTTCTGGCGGAGAAAAAATTCGCTGTATATGGTGATGCGGGTATTCATGCAAAAGTGCCAGAACACTTCTGGGAATCAACAGTAGCTGAAATGAAAACCCATTTTGCTGATGGGAATATGATTACTGGATTACTGCATGGCATCAATCAGCTGGGTGAGAACCTGGCAAAGTTTTTCCCGGTGGCAAAAGACGATTCCAACGAATTAAGTGATGAGATCAATTTTGGTGAAGACGAACATGAATAACCCTCTCTTACTGACCCACGTTTTTAAAAGAGATGGCACCCTCGTTCCCCACTCTCGTCAGCGTATCGCAAATGCTATCTATCGGGCCGCCGTGGCGATTGGTGGTCGTGACAAGGAGAAGGCTGATGACCTGGCCTCAACGGTTGAAGCAATTGTATGCGCTAATTATTCCAATCAGCACCCCCCCATGGTTGAGCAGATTCAGGATATTGTTGAAAAAGTGCTGATTGAAGAAGGTCACGCAGCCGTGGCTAAACAATTTATACTGTACAGAGCTACTCAAGATGAGAAACGCAAAGCCAAACTAAGCAAAAGCAAAGTACACACGGGCAATATTCCTTATCAAAAAATTTATGAAGTCCTGGTGTGGGCTTCTGACCATAATTTGAATTCGATTGAAAAATTGAATTATCGCATCGCCAAGGGTGAATTTGAGGAAATCTGTCGGGAATCCGATTCTGCCTATGAATCTGATATTCAGGCAGCAGCTGAATTGATTTCGGAGCGCAAGGAGAAAACGCGCATCGTTGTGGTCGCCGGTCCCTCTTCGTCAGGAAAAACAACCACTACGCGAAAACTTGCTCAGTATCTTTCCCAAAAGGGAATGGGTATGGTCGAATTGAATGTTGACCACTATTTCTTTGATCTCGAAATGCATCCTATTGATGAATTTGGTGACCATGATTTTGAAACCCCTCAGGCCCTTGATCTGGCTTTGATAAATAAGCATATCAAACAACTGCTTTCTGGAGAAGAAGTTCTCATACCTAAATATGATTTTAAGACCGGTACTCGTGCCCTGGAAAAAATCCCCATGAAGATCAAACCCACCGATGTCATTCTTATTGATAGTCTCCATGGTCTTTATAGTGAGATGCTGGATGGGATAGATACTGATGATATTTTTAAAGTATATATTGAAACGCTGCTGCAAATGAAGGGCAGTAACGGAAAATTTATTCGCTGGACAGATTTGCGACTCATGCGTCGAATGATCAGAGATGAGCAGCACAGGGCTTATGATCCAGGGCAAACCCTGACACACTGGCATTATGTCCGAAACGCTGAGCTACGCAATATCCTGCCCTATATCAATACAGCAGATTACATCATCAATGGTGCTGTTCCATATGAGCTGCCAATCATGAGAAGTCGACTCTTTGAGCATTTTAAAAAATGGGAACTGGAATATAAGGATGATCCCCGAAGGGTGGATGCCTATATTCGTGCCAAACGTGTACGTGAGATGCTGGAATCTGTAACACCTGTCGCAGATGAATCGCCCATCTCAAAAACCTCACATTTCAGAGAGTTTATTGGTGGTAGCGTCTATGATGTACACTAATTTAGGATCTGGTCGAGTATAAAAACAATGCCTCAACTGAGTGAAGTGCTGGATAGGTTCTCTGGATGAATCGAAAATTAGTTGAAATCAAGTTAATTAAGAAAGCGCTTCCCTACATCAATATAGCCAAAAGGGTATCTTTTCCTGGTTTCGACAAAGTCCCTGTTTTTAATGTGGCCCTGTTTTTTTATAGAGGCATAAGAGATGGCGCAATAACAACTCGAGCAGCCGCAGTCGCCTTTAGCTTGATTCTTGCTTTTTTCCCAGCAATAATCTTTCTTTTCACCCTGATTCCAATGATTCCAATCACCAATTTTCAGTCTGAATTGCTACTGCTGATTCAATCCATTGTACCTGTTAGCACCTATGAGATAATTCAACAAATCATAGAGGATATTATCACAATTAAACACGGGGGTTTTCTGTCCATCGGTTTTATCCTGGCTCTAGCATTCTCTACCAATGGGATCGTCTCACTTATCGAGTCATTCAATGCTTCTGTACATGTGGAAGATACACGCAGTTGGATTATGCAACGAGCCATTGCACTATTGTTGGTAGTAATTCTTTCTCTCCTGGTGACAATCGGTATTTCCATGATCACCTTCACTCACACGGTCTTAGATTTTCTGGTGAGTAAAGGACTTATGAAACTGGACTGGATTTATTACATGGTGGCTGGCGGTAAGTGGTTTGTCATTCTGGGGGTATTCTATTTTGCATTTTCCTTTTTTTACTATCTGGGTCCAGCTGAGAAAAGTAAATATCGATTTATTTCAGCAGGCGCTAGCCTGGCAACAGTCCTAACGATTTTGATCACACTGGGGTTTGGATTTTACATTGATCAATTTGGTAGTTACAATGCACTTTATGGATCTATAGGTACCCTGCCTGCGATTATGCTGATGATATATTTTAACTGTTTAGCCATTATTTTAGGATTCGAGCTAAACATCGGAATTATCGCAGCCCGGAAATTGCATCTAAGTGATCCTTTGAAAGATTAATCCCGCTAATCCTGCCAACAGCGTCAGCCCAAAAAAGTGCTTAAATCCGGCAGTTCATTCTTGGTTGAATTGTGTGACCTCCTATCTTCACACTCCAAATAATTAATGAGATGAATGATGAAAGGATTCATTCATGGACGCCATCGCACTCATGCTTGTTTCATTTCTTGGCTATATCGTTGCTTACCATACATATGGGAAATTTCTGGCAAAGAAAATCTTCCGGCTCTCCTCTGATAGAACTGTACCCTCAGTAGCACAGGAAGATGGCCTGGATTACATACCTACCCAAAAAGGAATCATTTTTGGTCATCACTATACATCCATTGCAGGTACTGGTCCAATTGTGGGACCAGCAATTGGTATTATCTGGGGCTGGATACCTGCGATGTTATGGATCTTTCTGGGATCAATCTTTATGGGAGCTGTTCATGATTTTGGTTCTCTGGTTCTTTCGTTACGTAACAAAGGTGAATCCCTCTCCGAATTTGCTGCACGATATGTGAATTCCAGACTCCGCTATATTTCATTCTTAATTATCTTTCTGGAACTGCTGATCATCATCGCCATTTTTGGACTAATCATCGCAGTAATTTTTAAGCTGTTTCCTGAATCGGTTTTTCCAGTATGGTGTGAAATTCCCATCGCCTTAGGGCTGGGGTGGATTATCTATAAACGAGGGAAAAATGTCATTCTTCCAACCATGGCAGCAGTAACCTTAATGTACATGACGGTGATAATTGGACATTATTTGCCCCTCAATCTACCAGACTTCGGGTCGCTCCCTGCAACGGGTGTCTGGACTCTCATTCTGCTAGCGTATGCGTTTATTGCCTCAACCATCCCCGTTAACCGCTTGCTGCAACCCAGAGATTATATCAATGCCTGGCAACTTTTTATTGCCATGGGATTGCTGGTAATCGGTGTACTGGGTTCGGGGTTCAGTGGCAAAATGGAAATTGTAGCCCCAGCCTATAATCTGGCAGCCACAGGCGCACCCCCAATCCTGCCGTTTTTATTTATCACCATCGCATGTGGAGCAATATCTGGGTTTCATTGCGTTGTCTCTTCAGGAACCACGTCTAAACAACTTGCCAATGAACCCGATGCATTATTTGTGGGTTACGGCTCCATGCTTATGGAGGCGGCGCTTGCAACCCTGGTTATTATTGCAGTGGCTGCCGGTATTGGTATGGCCTATGAGACGGCAGATGGCTCTATTCTTACGGGGTCAGCAGCCTGGCAGGAGCATTATGCTACCTGGGCAGCCTCAGAAGGTTTGGCATCCAAAATAAATGCCGTTGTTATTGGGTCTGCAAATATGATGGAGTCTATACTGATTCCCAAAGCGCTGGGTATCGTCGTTATTGGTGTTTTTATCGCTTCATTTGCAGGAACCACCCTGGATTCAGCCACGCGGATTCAGCGCTATGTCATCACGGAGCTGTTTCGGGACATCAAGCTGGTAAAAATCAATAACCGTTATGTGACCACCGGAATTGCGGTTGCTACCGCAGCCGGGCTAGCTTTTACCACAGGTGCAGATGGAAAAGGAGCGCTCACACTCTGGCCGCTTTTTGGGGCTGTTAATCAACTTCTGGCAGCCCTGGCTCTGCTTGTAATATCCATTTATCTTAAAAAAAACCGTCAGGGATTCGCTTTCCTTGTAACAGCTATTCCCTGTCTGATAATTCTAGTTTTTACAGTGTGGGCTCTTTTTTTAAATCAGATTTCTTTTATTGAAAACAAGCAGAGTCTGTTAATATTTTTAAATGGGTTAGTATTTTTACTTTCCTTGTGGATGGTCGCTGAGGGCGCCATAACAATATTGAAATTAGATCCTGCAAAAATAGAAGGTGGATAAGCAAAAATCAAAATTCAAAGAATCATGAAGTTAATAGCGATATTCGTCATTTTGATACCCTGCATCTTATCTGCCAACGATGCATATATGCTGTATGATGATAGTGAAGTCGCCATTATCGAAATCAGTGTGGCACCTGAAGATCTGGTCTGGATATATGAGAACGTTAACAGCGATTCTCTCCACGAGGCAACCGTCCATTTTACAAATGCACTTATCGACGAAACCATTGAACAGGTCGGATTTCGCCTAAGGGGTAATACTTCCCGGGACGCCCAGAAGAAATCATTTAAATTGTCTTTTAATTCTTTTGTCCCAGGTCGTCAATTCTACGATGTAGAAAAACTAAATCTCAATGGAGAGCACAACGATCCTTCAATCATTCGCAGCAAGTTGTGCTGGGATCATTACCAGAAGACCAGTATGGTTGCCACGCAGGCAGCCCACTGCGCTGTGTTTATTAATGATGAGTATTTTGGACTCTACATATCCGTTGAACATATCGATGAAGAATTTCTGGAGAATCATTATGATGATGATTCTGGGAACCTCTGGAAATGTCTCTGGCCCGCCGATCTAACTTACCAGGGACCTGATCCAGAAGACTACCATCCCTATGTCGGCGATGCCCGCCCGTATGAGTTAAAAACCAATATAGATGAATATGATTATGCTAAGTTGGCAAAATTAATTGATATAATTAATAATACCCTGGCCGTCGACTTTCCGGATTCTCTTGAGCGAGTGCTGGTCGTTCCAGAAGTGCTCCAATACGCTGCCATGAATGTGCTTACCGGAAATTGGGATGATTACTGGTTTTTGATGAATAATTTCTACCTTTATCATGAACCCGCTATTGACCGAATTCATTGGATTCCCTTTGATAATGACAACAGCTTTGGCATTGACTGGTTTAGTACTGACTGGACCCAGGTAGACCCATATAGCTATGCGAACATTGAAGAGACCCAGGGTAATGATCCTGGCCCGCGTCCCCTTATGGAAAACATTATGGACAACGCCCAGTACCGAAACCTTTACACCCATTTTATCCAGTTTTTTCAGGATAACTTTTATGCCCTTGATTTATGGGAATCTCGCCTGGATAGCCTGAAAGACATGATCACCCCCTGGGCAGAGGCGGATACATACCGCCAGCTGGATTATGGGTTTACTATACCAGATTTTCATCAATCCTATTCACCAAACCCCTGGTCTCAGCAGCATGTAAAAAACGGATTAAAGGAATTTATCATTCTGCGCAACACATCGCTTCTGAATCAGCTAGTCTGGGAGGACGTACCCCCGATTATTTATGATATTGAATATAGCCCCCGATTCCCGGGTCCTTCCGACAGCATATATATCACGGCAGCAGCATTCAGCCATGCTGGTCTGGCGGAGCTTACTATTGCATTTCATCCCGGCGACCTGGCTGTTGTAGAATCATATCCCATGACTTTCGAACCGCTGGAGTCATCGACTATAGTTGAGGAAGCTGACCGCTGGGTAGGTGTTATACCCCCAATGGGTGATTTTGGATATGGTCGTTTCCAGATAGGAGCGGAGGATCTGAATGGCCAGAGCATGATCTTCCCCAGAAGTGATTTTGTTTACCTCGAGGTGCCGGCTTCAGCAGAAAGTCCACTTGTTATCAATGAATTTCTGACTCAAAATGACAATGTCAATACGGATGAAAATGGTGAATACGACGATTGGGTTGAAATCTTTAACCCAGATGAAGAAGATATCAACTTAAGTGGATTGTATCTCACCGATGACCCCTCAAATCTCACCAAATGGCAGTTCCCTTTTGCGGGGGTCATGCTGGCAGCAGGAGAATATCTCCTGGTCTGGTGTGATGAGGATCAGGAACAGCCAGGTCTGCATGCCAATTTCAAACTTAGCGCCAGTGGTGAATATATTGCTCTGGTTGCCAGTGACGGCATGTCGATAATTGATGGGATGTATTTCGGGGAGCAGCAGCCTGACGTTTCATATGGAAGATTCCCAAATGGCTCAGATAGCTGGAGCTTTTTTGCTGAGCCAACACCGGGCGCTGCCAATACCACGAGTGGGATCGAACCAACCCCTGTTGCTCCGGAGACATTCAAATTACATAATTTCCCTAATCCCTTCAATGCTGAAACCACCATTCGGTTTAATCTGCCCTGGAATGGAACCGTTAGCGTGTCGGTCTTTGATCTAAGCGGAAGACTGGTTTCTGAACTTTTTCATGGTATGAGTCAAAAAGGAGAGTATGAAATAGCATGGAATGCAAGAGACAGTTCAGGACAGCCAGTTTCAACTGGAATCTATCTATACCAGATACAGATCAAGGGCTATAGAAAAACTCAAAAAATGCTCCTGCTCAAATAAGCAGTGTTTCTCATGAACCAGAGGATAGGATTAAATTGATTTTTGATGCAAGAAATATTAAAGCGATTTACGCTGGTGAATTAGCTCAAAAATATGATTTTTCCATGCCCCCCTTTTTTAGCAGGTGGAAACGGAAAGCCATTGATGATTCGACCTTAAAATCGGGAGATAGAGTGTTAGTTTTTTGCTGTGGCAGCGGTCTGGATTTCCCACATATTTTAAGTAAAATCGGAAATGCAGGAAAAATTGTCGGCGTCGATTTTTCAGTCCAAATGTTGAGAAATGCCCAGCAAAAAATCGATACACAAGGTTGGGTAAATATTGAATTAATTGAAGCAGATATCACCACTTTCAAAGACACGACAGAGAAGAAATATGACGTAGGTATCTGTACCTTAGGCATGTCGATTATCCCTGATTTCAAATCTGCATACAACAACCTGATCTCCGAGATTAAACCCCAGGGCGAAATTATCATTGGAGATATGCAGCTGGCTTCGGGTTGGCTTGCTCGTTTAAACCCCTTAACCATCTTTCTGGCAGAAAAATTTGGTGGGACCCACAAAGGGCACCAGAATAGTCTGGAATTATGCAGCATAATGAAACAAGACCTATCAGCTATCAGGAAAAAAGAGTTTTTCTTTAAGTCATATTATTATTGTATCGGGAAAACGCAATAATGGTCAAACATCAAATTCAAACAATTGCATGCTGCAAAATGAAAAACATTCTGCTTCCGATTATCATCATCACTTCTCTTTTATTTCAGGGCTGTAGTTTAGCTCCGAAATGGTATCGAGGGAATACCCACGCCCATACGGTCATTTGTGGACATGCGGACTCTTCTCCTGAGGTTGTAGCAAGCTGGTACCATGATCATGGATATAACTTTTTAATCCTCAGTGAGCACAACCATTTTATTGATCCGGATTCCGTAGGAATGCCCCCAGAGAAACGGCAGGATTATATCCTTATCCCGGGAGAAGAAATATCTGGCCCCCAAATAGTGCACACAACAGCGATGAATATTGGAGGCCTGGTAACCTCCAACAAGAAACTTGAGAAAAAATCAGAAATTCTCCAAAACCATGTGGATGTGACACTCGCCGCTGGCGGAAATACAATTCTTAATCACCCCAATTATGTATATACAGTTTCTGCAGACGACATTCTACCGGTCAAGAGACTATACCTTTTTGAGCTCTTTAATGGACATCCATATGTAAATAATGCAGGTGATGATGAGCATCCTTCTACGGAAACACTATGGGATGATCTACTCACAAAGGGTATGATTATATACGGTGTTTCATCAGATGACGCTCACCACTTTAGTGAAATTGATACGCAGTATTCAAACCCAGGTCGTGGATGGGTGATGGTAAAAACGACAAAGCTAAGTCCTGGGAAAATTAGCAAAGCCATGCAGCAGGGGCTTTTTTATGCGAGCAATGGGGTGATGCTAAAACGTTATTCGCGCTCAAAAAGAAGGTATCTCATAGAAGTTGACTTAGATAAAACACTAAAGGAGCTCGATTCGCCTGATATACACGGGAAACGAATTAGCACCGGCGAACCGGGCTTTTTCATAGAATTTATTGGCCCCGGAGGTGAAATATTATCAGTATCAAAGTCTCCCAAAGCCTCTTATGCTGTCAATCATTCGGCTGCTTATGTTCGTGGGAAAATTACGTTTCGGCGGAAACACCAGGATGGGGGTATGGAAGAGTTCTATGCCTGGGGGCAGCCAGTATTTACAGATGGAAGAACAAAATATGAAGAAACCCTGGCCGACCGAGGAGACGAACCTTAAAATTCAGCCCTTACCTGTGGCAAGCAAGGTGTTTGCGGAATAGATTGAAGAAAATTAAGTCGTTTTATCCAAGACCCTGGTGTCTCGATTAACTGATCTAAAAGAGCTTGAATAAATTTGGTTTAACCGGGAGGTTTGATTGAGTAAACAAAAAAACGATAGGGCGCTTCGTTTTTATAATGAGGTTCTGGGATTGGATAGGCTGCATTATGGGATGTGGGAATCCGGGGATGAGCTGACATTTGCCAAATTGCGCGAGGCCCAGATCAGATATGAAGAATTCCTGGTGAATCATATTCCCCATGGTGTCAAGCGTGTACTGGATGTGGGTTGTGGAACGGGAATGCTGGTAAAAAAACTGCTCGACAATGGATATAACGTCGAAGGACTATCACCAGATATCAACCAGAAGCGCAACTTTGCCGAAAATATTAACGCCCCTTTTCACCATCTCGGTTTTGAAGAGTT
Source organism: bacterium (assembly GCA_013202895.1). Classification (GTDB taxonomy): domain Bacteria; phylum Fidelibacterota; class UBA8477; order UBA8477; family JABMPR01; genus JABMPR01. The sequence goes on from JABMPR010000048.1 coordinate 28,913, forward strand.
TACAGCAAGTGAGCGATATGATTGTCTAATAATGAGTGAGTCTGCCCAGTACATCAACATGGAAAAATTATTTCAAAATGCCAGACAGGCTCTCAAACAAGACGGCTATTTAATGATCTGTGATTATTTTGTTTTCAAGAATGCTACTGGAGAGAAATCAGCAAAAGCGGCCATGTGTTCGAAGCTTTTTACCGCTTGTTTGAGAAGTATAACTTCAGCATAATCGCAGCAGAAGATATAACCCCGAGAATTACGCCAACCCTTGATATGGGTAAGGACATTGCGGATAGAGTTCTGATTGCCCTGGAGATCGGAACGGAAAAATTCAGGAATAAACACCCCTTGATCACAAGAATGTTTTTCAGGCTGTTTAAGAAAAAAATTGAGAAAGCAAAACTTCAAAGTGAATTGTTGGATTCGAAGAACTTTATGGATAATAAATCCTACAACTTTTTCCTGCTTCAAAACAAAGGATAAAATCACGAAATGATTCCATTGTTGTTCTGAGATATTGTAAATGCTGACACTTTCGAAAGAACAGGCACGTCGCTTTATCTTGGCACATCAAGGTCTGGGACCAAAACCTGAATTTCGTGGAAAATCGGGTGCTCTTGATTTCGTTAGACGGGTCGGGTGCATCCAGTATGATCCTCTGAATATAGTTGGCGGCAATTCAGATTTGGTACTCCAGGCTCGGATTCCGGAATATATGCCCTCCATACTCACTGAACTACTGTATCATGATAGAAAGCTATTGGATGGCTGGGATAAAAACATGTCAATATATAGCACGGGGGATTGGCCCTATTTTCAACGACTCAGAAAAGCAGCAAATAACAATGCCAGAATTTCGGACCCAATTGATAAAATCCTCCCTCAAATCCGCCTGGCAATAGAGAAACAGGGTCCACTCTCTTCTCTCGACCTGAATTTTAAAAAAAAGATTGATTGGTCCTGGGCTCCAGCACGACTGTCCAGAGCGGCATTAGAGAGTATGTATTTCTGGGGGGAGCTAACAATTCACCATAGAATCCACACCCGCAGAGTCTATGATTTTATGTCCCGCCATTTCTCGGAAGAGCTGTTATCAGCCACCGATCCAAATGAGACGGAGGCTCAATATCATGATTGGTATGTGCACAGAAGGCTTGGAAGTGTGGGACTGATGTGGGACAAAGCAGGTGATGCCTGGCTGGGAATGTCTGGAATTAAAAGCAAAGAACGCAAAGCCACGTTAACCCGATTGCTAAAAAGGAGTCTGGTTCGTCAGATCCAGGTGGCAGGTATTAGTGAATTATGTTACGTACGTACTGTAGATGTTGAACACCTGAACAAATGTCTGGAAACAAAATCCCGCTCATCTCGGGCCATCATCCTGGCTCCTCTTGATAACCTGCTCTGGGATCGCCGATTTATAAAGGCGTTGTTTGACTTTTACTACATCTGGGAGGTATACAAACCGGCAGCTGAGCGACGATTTGGTTACTATGTGCTGCCTATTTTGTATAAAGATAAATTCATTGCTAGATTTGAGCCAGGGCGAGATAAGCCAAGTAATGCCCTGATTATTAAAAAATGGTGGTGGGAGCCGGGAATAAAACGGAGTGCAAAAATGCAAGCAGATCTTATTTTGTGTTTCAGGCGATTTTTAAAATATCTTGGCTCAGAAAAAATATTGATCGAGAAAAAGACACTGCATGATGGGGAGCTGCATTGGTTAAATATCCAGGCAAAAAGTTAGATCGATTGATTTGAGTTTTGGAAAAAACCACACCGGGGGTAACAGGAGAAGAAATAGTGACTGAAGAAAAAAAGTTAAGCATTCCTGAAGCCCAGAGAACTTTTGCCGCAGGAATTTTCAATAAAGCTTGGGAATTATTAGAAACTGAAAAACGTACAGCTGATGAAGATGAACTGATGATCAATGCAGCCCACGCATCACTTTATCACTGGCGTAAAATTGGGGAGCCCCTCAATTTCCAACGAGGTGAATGGATGGTTGCCCATGTATACACAATCTTAGCCATGAAAGAATCCGCCAGACATCATTCTCAACTTTGCCTCGATTTAACAGAAGAATACGGTTTTGTTGACTTTGATCTGGGTTTTGCCTATGAAGGGTACGCCAGAGCAGCAGCCCTGAATGGAGATAAGTCAATATGTAAAAAGTACTACAAATTAGCAGTTGAGGCAGGAGAGAAGATAAGGAAAAAGGGAGATCGGGATTATTTCAAAGAGGTGTTGGAAGAGGGTCCCTGGTTCGAGATGAGGTAATAAGCTATGTTAACGAATAAATTCTCAAAATTATTTTCAGAACCAAAGCCGCTGATCGGAATGATTCATATTCAGGCTTTACCGGGAACGCCGAAGCATCATTTAAGCATTACTGACATAGTAAAGCAAGCAGTCAGTGAGACTAGAATTTTGACTGAAGCTGGTGTGCAGGCGATCATGCTAGAGAACATGCATGATGTCCCGTATATGAACAGAATTGTGGGCTCGGAAATTATTGCTGCCGTAACACGGGTTGCTTCTGAAGTCCGCAGTGCAACAGATCTCCCGCTTGGCTTGCAGATATTGGCCGGAGCCAATCAGGCAGCGTTGTCGGTAGCTCTAGCAGCTGAGATAGAATTTATACGTGCTGAAGGCTTTGTGTTTGGACATCTGGCGGATGAAGGATTATTCCAGGCAGATGCTGGTGAACTACTACGATTTCGTAAAAATATTGGGGCAGAACACATTCAGATATACACAGATATCAAGAAAAAACACAGCAGCCATGCGCTTACAGCAGATGTTTCACTGCAAGACACGGTTGAAGCTGCCGAATTTTTTCTCAGTGATGGTGTTGTAATAACTGGAACCCATACTGGAAAAGCCGTGAAAAAACAGGATCTTACTGAAGTTTATACTTCGGCCCAATCACCTGTACTGGTGGGGAGCGGTGTAACACCTGATGGTTTATCTGAGAGATGGGATATGGCTGATGCATTTATTGTCGGCAGCTACTTTAAACGCGATGGTGATTGGCGAAATGATCCTGATCCACAACGGCTTGAAAGCCTTGTTCAATCCAGAAGAAGATGTCTTTCATGAGCAAAGGAATGGCTGATAAGCTATTCATTGAGGGTATCATCTTGAGCCAGGATGAAAACCAGCAACAATATTCCCAAATGGCTATCCAGGGAAACCATATTCTGGCCGTTGGTGACAACCTTTTAGAATTCTCGTCACCTGATACAGAAACAATTGATTTACATGGAGCGGTAATTGTCCCTGGGTTTATAGATGCACACCTCCATTTTCTTTCGGGGGGTAAAAACCTTTTGGCTGCACCCCTTAATGAAGCACGATCAAAAGAACAATTCATTCGACTTGTTTCCAGGTTTGCCAAAAATCGTACGGCTGGCTCCTGGATAGAAGCCGGGGGTTGGAATGAACATCTTTTTGCTGATAAAGAACTACCCCATCGTGAATGGTTGGATACTGTAGCACCCGGCCATCCAATGCTGCTTTATCGTCATGATGGACATTCAGGGATTGCCAACACCCTTGCATTAGAGCTTGCTGGAATAACAAGTAAAACCCCGAATCCTGATGCCGGCGTTATTGATCGTGATTCCTACGGAGAACCTACTGGCCTGCTACGTGATTCTGCCATGGGATTGGTAGGGGCTCTGATCCCCAATGACTCCGAAGAGGAGCTTGAAAGGAATTTGATAACGTCTCAACAATATCTGCTTGAGCAGGGCGTGACGGCAGTTGGGGATATGATTAATAACATGAATCAATTTAAATTTCTTCAAAAAATGGCGCGGGCAGGCAAATTAAAAATTAGAATTAGCGCTTACACACCGGTCTTACAATGGACTGAAATGAAGGCTCTGCTGGAGGACGGCATTTATGAGGATGAATGGTTCCAATTCAAGGGTTTAAAGGGTTTCTCAGATGGCAGTCTGGGGTCACATACCGCACTAATGCTGGAACCATATGACGACACACCTGATTCGGCAGGAATATATGCTACTGACTGGGAGGATCCTGGTCTGATACGAAACATCCTAATTGAAGCAGACCTGCTAGGTCATCAAGCTGTTATACACGCTATTGGCGATCGGGCAAATCGTGAGGTCCTTGATTTATTTGAATCCGTTATTGAAGCCAATGGAGATCGGGATAGACGCTTTCGAATTGAACATGCCCAACACGTGCATTCAGGTGACCAGGATCGATTCGCCACTCTGGATGTGATCGCTTCTGTGCAGCCAGCCCATTGTGTTGATGACTCACGCTATGTTGAAAAATTACTAGGTACTCGTTGCAGCTATGCATATCCCTTTAAGAGTTTACTAAATAAGCATACTCGCTTGGCTTTTGGGTCGGATTGGCCGGTTTCAGAGGCAGATCCAGTCACAACAATTCATGCTGCAATTCACCGTGCCGGTTGGCGTGTGGAGGAAGCCCCTGGTTTTTCAACCGCCTTGAAGGCGCATACAAGAGACGCTGCTTTTGCTGGATTTCGAGACCACGACCTGGGAATGCTTCGACCAGGATATCTGGCAGATTTTGTGATACTTGATAAGCGTTTTTTAACTCTTCAAGCTATTGAAACAGCACCAGGGAATTTGATTCAAACCGTTTACGTGGATGGGGAGAAAATTTAAAAGATTACAGGGAGTCGCCTAACGCAAACCGCTGGTACTGGATGATCAATGGGAGTTTCAATACTGTAAATTGGGATGAATTAACTTGAAATCAAAACCTCTCATCGGGCTATCATCTAAATGATCATATTTTGACACCACGATTAACGCCACATCGAACAAGAAGCGTTATATAATCTATAAATGCATCTAAGGTGTTTGAATGAATTCACGCCAACCATCACCAAAAGCAAAATTATAGAGGCCATCTTTTGGGATTCTCTGATTTTAGAGGGCTCTGTTTTACTCACCATTCAGTAGTAGAAATCAGAAAAACGATAACTGCTCAATGATTTGAATCCCAGAGCTTACAGTCTATCTTAAAAGCTATGATATCCGATACTCAGCCACGTCCCAAAGTTGCTGTAATCATTCCTCATTGGAATGGTGTCGAAATTTTGGAACCTTGTCTTAATTCATTGAAACAATGTAATTATGCCAATCTTGAAGTGGTTGTGGTGGATAATAATTCAAGTGATGAAAGTGTGGAATTTATCAGACGAGAATTCCCGGAAATCACACTAATTGAGAATTCTGAGAACCTGGGCTTTGCAGGGGGTTGTAATACGGGTCTTGCCAAAAGCGATGCTGAATTGTATCTGATTCTGAACAACGATACAACACATGAACCAGATTGGATCGAACACCTCGTCACTCAAATGGAATCAGAACCCAAAATCGCAGCAGTTCAACCCAAGATAATGTCGTCTCAAAACCCCAAAATCTTTGATTATGCAGGCGGGGTTGGAGGACTTATGGATGTTCTGGGATTCCCGTTTGCCCTGGGACGGATTTTCACCACCCTGGAAGAGGATGATGGGTTTTATGATACTCCTCAAGATATCTTTTGGGCTAGTGGTACGGCTATGTTATTACGTGGAACCGCCCTCAAGGAAGTCGGCTTTTTTGATGAAGACTTTTTTGCTCATATGGAAGAGATCGATTTATGTTGGCGCTTGCATAATGCTGGCTGGAAGGTAGTCAACGCGCCTTCCTCAAAAATTTACCATCACTCTGGCTGGTCATTACCTCCGAATCGTTATCAAAAGAAATATTTGAATCATCGCAACAATATAATGATGATTATTAAGAATTATCCTTTCGCCTATTTGGCAGCAATCCTTCCTGCCCGCCTGGCTCTGGAGGGGGTAGCTTTTGTTTTTTCTGCCCTTATCCGAGACTGGAAACGAATGGGAGCAATAATAATGGCCCTGGCTTGGAACTTTACCCATCCTTTTTTGCTATTTAGAAAACATATGAATATTAAAAGAACTCGAAAAGAGCACGCCGTAGCTGAAACTTTAAACCACATGTACAGTGGCTCAATATTTTTTCAGTATTTCTTGCGTGGAAACAAACGAACCAGGGATGTAATGAGATAAGCTATGGCGCCATATTTTTTTTGTTTTATTGGCGCTGCTTATGGGGGCCTCACAATTGCACTGGGTGCTTTCGGGGCTATTACTCCACTCGGCGGGATTGGCTCTTCGATTGGACGGTACTGGTTAGCGATCTCTCTCAACAAGGTGTCATTACATTCATGATAATTATCAGAGCGTGGCGCCGCAAAGACCTGGCAGCTATCCGTCAAGTGGCTTGGGACACATGGGCAGATGCATATGGAGACTTTATCCCGGAAGCGGATCGGCGCGTCTTTCATAACTCTTACTACACTCTTGATAAATTACTGCATCTGTTTAGCTCAAAAATAGTGGAGGGTTGTGTTGCCGAAATAGACAGCCGGATTGTTGGGTACAGCAAAACCCACTGGAATGATCAATCGCAACAGTTCTTTATTACATCCTTATATGTTTTACCAGAGTACCAGAAACAGAATCTTGGCAAACAAATGTTGGAATATGGCATAGAAACAGCCAGGGGCTTGAATCTAGATCGTGTTTGGTTGGGTGTTATGGTGGAAAATAAGCCGGCGATTCAATGGTATATTCGCCAGGGCTTCATATTTATAGAGAGTAAACCCTTTACCATTGGTGACACAACCATTGATGATTTGATCGGATACAAGCTGATATAGGTCAGCAATATCCATTTCGGAGGAATAATGCCAATTTTAATATCAGGAATTTCAGGAGTGCGCGGGATAATCGATGATGGCTTTGATACTGGAGTCGTAGAGGTCTATACACAGGCCTTTGCCCAACTTATGGATAGCGGGAGAATTGTGATTGCCCAGGATAGTCGCCCATCCGGGAAGATGTTTAAGGGTGTGGTGGAGAAAACCTTGAGACGGATGGGTTGTGAAATAATTGACTGTGGTATTTGTCCAACGCCAACGGCACAACTAATGGTAAAAGACCTGAATGCTAGGGGGGGTATTATAGTAACAGCCAGTCACAACCCCATCGAATGGAATGCCTTAAAGTTTGTAGGTGCGGAAGGTCTGTTTTTGGATTCTGAAGAGCACAAACAACTCCAAACAGAACTATCTAGAGTCAAAGAAAGCGGTCTCTCGCAGGCCGAACCGGCTGGAGGGGTTCGGCAATTGGATGAATGTATCGAGCTACATATCGAGAACGTTCTTGCTCTAGATCTGGTGAATACAAAGGCTATTCGGGACCTGCATCCAAAAGTTGTGATCGATGCAATCAATGGAGCTGGTTCAGAAGCATTGCCGGCTTTTCTGGAACGACTTGGATGTGAGGTAATCCGGTTAAATTGTGATAATAATGGCAATTTTGTGCATATTCCAGAACCGCTTCCCGAGAATCTTACAGAGTTAAGAAATGAGGTCCCTCGTCAAGGAGCTGATATTGGTTTTGCTACTGATCCCGATGCAGATAGACTGGCAGTTATTGATGAATTTGGTAATCCCCTGGTGGAGGAATATACACTGGTGTTAGCTGCTTATCATGCTTTGAGAAATGCAGCCGATGATGATAAGCGCCCCATCGTTACCAACCTCAGCACAACCATGGCTTTGGATGAATTAGCAAATCGATACAATCGAACGGTAATACGAACACCTGTTGGCGAAATCCATGTTGCTCGCAAAATGCAGGAGCAAGACAGTCTTATCGGTGGCGAAGGAAATGGAGGGGTCATTCTGGCTGAATCTCATCTTGGCCGAGATTCATTAGTTGCCTCAGGTTTGATTCTTTCCTTAATGGCTGAAACCAGACAATCTGTCCGTGAGATCGCCAATGATCTGCCTCGTTACGAAATGTTCAAAGACAAAATCAACATTCAAGGATATCAGCCAACGGATATTCTAAAGACACTGGCTGAGAAATATGCTAGCCTGCTTCCCAATCTTGAAGATGGTGTTAAAATCACCTGGAAGGATCGCTGGGTCCATTTCCGTGCTTCAAATACAGAACCAATAGTCCGAATTTTTGCTGAAGGCAGCAGCCAAACAGTGGCTGAAGCCCTGGTAAAAGAGTTCAAAACCGAAATCCAGAACTTGATGTGATGGAGAAACACTGAGAAGATTTCTAAGCTTCGAAGAGGTACATGGAGTATGAGTAATTACCCAGAGCTACATACTGACAGGTTGGTTCTCAGGGCGTTTCAATTATCCGATGCTACCGAAGTACAAATGCTGGCGGGTGCCCGCGAAGTTGCTGAGATGACTCTTAATATTCCGCATCCTTACTCAAATGGATTGGCGGAAAACTGGATCTCAAGCCATAAGAAAGATTTTGAAGCAGGTATGGGCATGAGATTCGCAATCGTTGAAAAAGAAACAGCCAAACTTATAGGCGCAATTGGCTTGATCATCACCGAAAGATTTAACCGTGCTGAACTGGGGTATTGGGTAGGTAAACCGTATTGGGGTAAGGGTTTTGCCACTGAAGCCACAAAAGAATTGCTGCGATATGGGTTTCAAGAATTAAAGCTGAATAAAGTTTATGCGACCCACATGACCCGCAATCCAGCCTCGGGCAGGGTGCTGCAAAAGATTGGTATGCAATTGGAAGGTTTGTTAAAACAGCATGCACTTAAATGGGATCAATTTGTCGATCTGGCAGCTTATGGAATTTTAGCCGAATCCTGGCATAGCAGTCAAAAACATTAGGTAATTTTGTTAGAAACTCACTATAACACCGTTATCATTGGAGCTGGTCCAGCCGGGCTAATGGCGGCCGTGGAAGCTTATAATCCTGACCACAGTATTGTTCTTCTTGAAAAAATGCACAAAACAGGAATGAAATTACGGATTTCAGGAAAGGGACGCTGCAATATCACCAATGAGGAGGGAATGCAAAGTTTCCTCAATCGCTTTGGAAAAAAAGGGCGGTTTTTAAAATATCCCTTTGCACAATTTTTTAACCATGATTTATTGAAATATTTGAACGAGATGGGTGTGCCTACCAAACTTGAGCGGGGTGGGCGATATTTCCCCCAAAGCGATAGAGCCACGGACATTGTGGTCGCCTTTGAGGAAAAGCTGAAAGCCTTGAAAATTCCCATCGTGATGCAGGCACCAGTAACTGGTTTGCAAAAAAATAAAGAAAATCGATTCGTATTGCAGATAAACCATGCTGGTAAATCGGTCCAAATACAGGCTGATCAGGTCTGTATTACATCCGGAGGTCTCTCTTATCCAGCAACTGGATGTACTGGAGATGGCTATCTGATGGCTCAAAGCTTCGGTCATACGATCACCGACACGGCACCTTCACTGGTACCGGTTCTCACTGCGGGTGATACAGCCAAACGAGTACAAGGTGTCAGTTTGCGCAATGTCTCGGTCTCAGTATGGAGTGAAAATAAAAAGGTGACTGAGATGTTCGGGGAAATGATGTTTACCCGAAAAGGGGTTACAGGACCCATTATTCTTACCTTGAGTGAAACCCTTGTAAGCATGTTGGACAATAAAAAGGATGTACATATCAAGATCGATCTTAAGCCGGCTCTGGATCATAAAAAACTGGATCAACGATTACTCCGAGAAATCTCTGAGCATAGCAAACAGAACTTTAAAAACATGCTTAAAACCCTCTTACCTCGAAAGATGATTGATCTATTTGTGGACATTTTGAATATTGATCCCGATAAACAACTTCATCAAGTGACAGGTGAAGAGCGCAAACGATTGAGGATGTTGTTAAAGGAGTTCCCCATGCAGGTTATTGGTCACGATTCCTATGATCACGCCATTGTAACTTCAGGTGGGATTTCATTAAGAGAAATAAATCCCACAACAATGGAATCCAAATTGGCTTCAAACCTATTTTTGGCTGGAGAGGTAATTGATGTTAATGGAGAGACCGGTGGCTACAATTTAACATCGAGCTGGTCAACCGGTTTTCTTGCTGGTAGATCCATGAGAAACAACGAATTGAAAGAATTTTAAAATGAATAAGAATAGACGATCAGGACAATTTAAAAATTTATTGGGCCACGCCTGGATGGCATTGAAAGGCTGGGATTTTGAAGGGAAGTTTCCCCCACAGGGTAAATTTGTATTGATCTGCGCTCCCCATACCAGCAACTGGGATTTCATGTATTTGCTGGCAATTATGTTTATGGAACGGGTTAAGGTTGCCTGGTTCGGGAAACACACACTCTTTAAAAAACCCTTTGGCGGGCTTATGCGTTGGTTGGGTGGAATTCCAGTAGATCGAAGCAGCGCTCATGGTGTGGTGGATCAGATTGTAGAGCACTTTTCAAAGCAGGAAAATTTGATTATTGCCATCGCTCCAGAGGGCACTCGCAAAAAAACGGACTACTGGAAATCAGGTTTTTACCACATCGCTCACAAGGCCCAGATTCCAATCCTCTTGGGTTATGTTGATTATGCCAATAAAAAAGCGGGCACTGGTCCTGCCTTTATTCCGACTGGCAATATTAAACAGGATATGGATCAGATCCGTGACTTTTACAAAGATATCCGTGGGGATCACCCGGAGATGGAATCGGTTATCGTCTTAAGGGAAGAGCTGGCAGAGAGCTAAAGCATTCTGATTATGTCATCCTGAACCATCGGTGAAGGATCTTGACCCGACACCGTGATTCATGATTGCCGTCACTGAGTCTTACAATAGATGGTGATCCGCAAAGGAAAAGAATTCATTCCCGCCCACGATTAGATGATCCAGGATCTCTACATCAATAGCTGTCAGAGCAGTCTGCAGCTTTTTTGTTACGGCGCGATCGCTATTAGATGGTGTGGTTCCACCTGATGGATGATTGTGAACCAGAATCACGCTGGCAGCATCATTATCCAGTATCTTTTGGACCACTTCGCGAGGATAAATTGCTGAGGTGTTTAGCGTTCCAGAGAACAATTCTTCCATTTTTATGATCTGATTTTGACCATCAAGAAAAATGACTAAAAATACTTCCCTGTTTCGTTCCCGTAGATTGTGGGTGAGATAATCTTTAACCGTTCTGCTGGAACGAAGATAGTCTTTCCCTGTCGCCTGCTCGAACAAGTAACGACGCCCAACGGCATGAGGCAGTTTTAAGGCAAAAATGTTTGTTATGCCTATACCCGACACATCCTTCAAAATGGAAATGGGTGCCTCCAGGACTCCCGATAGTGATCCAAACCGCCTGATCAGCTCTTTTGCCTGTGGTTTCATGTCCTTCCGGGGGGTTGCCAATGTTAGCAATAACTCTAAAACCTCATAATCCAGAAATGATTCAATGCCGTTTTGAAAAAACCGTTCTCTTAAACGTTGACGATGACCCTGTGGCGAGCGAGACTTCATTACCATGTTGCACTCCAATTATTTTTGAATGAAATAGAGCACGAATTTATGCTCTGAGTAAAAAATATACTGAGTGGGTGGTTAACGAATCAGGCTGTTAAGTTGGGATCGACAGGAATGAAAGAAAAGTAATTTATTAATGTAAAACTGTAAAATCTGTCCGCTAAGCATGAGGACTCGCAGCAGATAATAATTTGCTGTTACAACAGAGATTACTTGTTTTTAAAGATTAGCGCCGCTTTCACAAAATCCCTGAAGAGGGGATGCGTATTTGTGACTCTGGATTTGAATTCAGGATGAGCCTGAGTTGCCAGGAACCAGGGGTGATCGGCAAGCTCTATCATTTCCACTAGCTCATTGTCAGGAGAAGTTCCAGAAATAATCATTCCAGCTTCATCTAGTTGATCACGATAAGCATTATTGACTTCAAATCGATGACGGTGACGCTCTGAAATGTTCTTTTTGCCATAAGTATCATAGGATTTTGTGCCAGTTTTAAGCGTACAATCATAGGCACCTAACCTCATACTGGCACCTTTATGTGTCACATGATGCTGTGAGAGCATCAGGTGGATCACTGGATGAGGGGAATCTTCATCAAATTCTTCTGAATTGGCATTTTCCAGCTTGAGCACATTTCGGGCATAGTCGATTACAGCAACCTGCAGACCTAAACACAAGCCCAAATAGGGGATTTTATTTTCTCGGGCATATTGAGATGCCCTTATCTTGCCTTCAATTCCTCGTGAACCAAAACCACCGGGGACTAACACACCCTGAACGTGGCCTAGAATTTTTTCCAACCCAGAATCAGTTTCCAGATCTTCAGCATCGACAAATTCGATATTTACTTTGCAACGATTGTCAACCCCCGCATGTACAAACGACTCAATAATACTCTTGTAAGCATCAATCATAGCTGTGTACTTGCCAGCTACGGCAACCGTAATTTCGTGTTCTGGATTGAGTATTCGGTTGACAAATATTTCCCACTGAGTGGTGTCGGATTCAATATTCTCGAGAGCCAGTTTCTCCATGACTATTCCAGCAAGATGCTCCTGCTGTAGCAAGAGGGGTACTTCATAGATAGAATTGGCATCCAGCCCCTGGATAACAGCCTCAGGTCTAACATTTGTGAACAAAGCCAGTTTTTGACGTACATCCTCAGAAAGCGGATACTGGGTGCGGCAGAGAAGAATGTCCGGCTGGAGCCCGATTTCTCTGAGCCGCATGACCGAATGCTGACTGGGTTTGGTCTTTAGCTCTTCGCTGGCTTTGATATAAGGGATCAACGTCACATGCAGAATAATGACATTCTCCCGCCCACGGGACTGTTGGAACTGGCGAACGGCTTCCAAGAAGGACAGACTTTCAATATCACCCACAGTTCCACCGATTTCTGTAATTACAATATCCAGATCCGGATCTATTTTTTCTGGTTTCTCAATTCGTTTTATAATCTCATCTGTAACATGAGGGATGATCTGAACGGTCCCACCCAAATAGTCACCCCGGCGTTCTTTTTCGAGGACCTCAAAATAAATACTGCCTGCTGTGCTATTGTTTGCTTTGGTCATATTCACATCACAAAAGCGCTCATAATGACCCAGGTCAAGATCAGTTTCAGTACCATCATCCAGGACAAATACTTCACCATGCTGAAAAGGATTCATGGTCCCAGGATCAACATTTAGATAAGGATCTAATTTCTGAATGGTGACTTTTTTATGCTTGAGCTCCAATAGCATACCAAGTGAAGCGGCGGCAATTCCTTTGCCCAGCCCAGAGATGACTCCCCCTGTTATAATAATATGTTTGGCCTGCTGATCTTTCATAATGTCCTCATGTCCTAACCGATGACCTTATAATCATCGACCAAAGTATACTTTAATTTGAAGGTGCTGGGGTCGCTGTCTGGTGAGAAGACAAGCTTTATCCTGTGATTCACCAGATATTTCATGATTAACGTTTAAAGGGTCCTAAATAGACAATTATGGATCTCTTGTTCAGAGACATTGGTGTAGCTAAAAAATTTGTTTCAATTGAAAGTGTAAACATTACATGAGAACCTGTCTTCATGTGGAGCAATATAGGCATGGCTCCCCGAAGGCAAAACCATTTCAAGGACAAAACCAATTAATTCTTTTGCAATCTTTAAAATCTCACATGTATGTGAACAACTGGAAAAATTCGAGATATCCGAAAATCTCGATCAGGATATTGATATTCAAAACTATATTAGCGCATTATAAAAACGAGGTAATATGGGACACATCGTCAATCATCACCGGGATTATCGCTTACTTCAGGAACGTTTTGACCGACATGTAACCGGGGCTCCTGCATCACCTACCTTCACTAAAATTTTACAGCTTCTCTTTTCTCCTGAAGAGGCCAGATTGGTGCGTCGCTTTCCTACACTTCCAACCTCACTATCCAAGATGGCGGTGAAATTAAAAATGGAGGAGCAGCAGCTAAATGATATTGTTCAGGATCTTGCCCATCGTGGCCTGCTTATCGATGTCGAGCATAAGGGTAAGCGGTATGTGGCACTTCCTCCAGTAGTAATCGGTTTTTTTGAATACACCTTTATGAGAACTCGTGATGAAGCCCCCATGGAAGAGATAGCGCGTTTGTTCGATCAGTATATGGTGGAAGATGATCGTTTCAGTAGATCTGTTTTTCAGAAACAAACACAAATTGGGCGCTCTATGGTCAGGGAAGAGTCTCTGCCTATGGGTGACCATATAGAAATACTGGATTGGGAACGAGCATCACGCGTTGTCGAAAAAGCATCTGCGCATGCAGTATCACTGTGTGCCTGCCGGCATAAAGCAGAACATCTGGGGAAAGCCTGTGACCATAATCAGAGCAACTGTCTTTCATTTGGCAGGCCTGCTGAAGTTCTCATTCATAATGGTCTGGCCAAACCAATTACAATGTCAGAATCCATGGGTTTATTAGAGAGCAGCAAGGAGGCGGGACTAGCCCAAACTGGTGATAATGTCCAAAATAATCTTAGTTATATTTGTAATTGCTGTGGCTGCTGCTGCGGGATGGTGGAGGCTATAAAAACCTTTGGCATCAACAATGCCATCGTGTCTTCCAACTGGATTGTGGAAATAGATGAAGAAACATGTGATGGTTGCGCTAAGTGTGAAGTCGCTTGCCCCGTTGATGCGTATGAAATGGTGAAATACGAGAAAAATGGCAAAAAACGGCAGATGGCAATCAGAGATGCCGAGGTTTGTCTGGGGTGCGGAATTTGTCCCACTGTTTGCCGGTCAGGCAGTGCCACAATGAAAGCCAGAGAACAGCGTGTGTTTACACCAGAGAGTAGTTTTGATAAATATGCGGCTATGGCGATTGAACGCGGGAAACTGGCCAATCTTATTTTTAATGATTATGATTCGCTGAGCCATAGAACTTTAGGTCGGATACTTGGTGTATTGGAAAAGTCGGCTCCTGTAAAAGCACTGCTCGCCATTGAACCCTTAAAATCAAGCTTCCTTAATGCCCTGGTACGGAATTCCGGACGCTAGAAGTAGACGCCAATCTGAAATATGATCAGAGCAAAGACAGTTGATGAATATATTCAAAATCAATCCAGTTGGGCTGCCGAACTAAAGCGCTTAAGAACTATTTTTCTGGATTTGGGTCTTGAGGAAACTGTTAAATGGGGCGGACCAGTATATACCTTTAATAACAAGAATATAGTTGGCTTGGGTGGATTTAAGGCCTTTGTCAGCTTGTGGTATTATCAGGGAGCGCTGCTCAAGGATAAACAGAAACTATTGGTGAATGCCCAGGAGGGTGTAACCAAAGCACTTCGACAAATGCGATTTAGGAGTATTAAAGAAATCGATGATTCGATCATTAAAGCATACACAGCAGAAGCGATAAATAATCAAAAACAAGGACAAGTAATAAAGGTCGATCGACGTAAACCGTTGACAATTCCTCCAGAATTGCAGGCTTCATTCAAGAAGACTGAGAAATTAAAGCAAGCGTTTGATATATTGAGTTTAGCGAAACGTCGTGAATTCACAGAATAAATTCTCTCTGCAAAACGTATCGAAACAAAAATCAAACGCTTGGAAAAAATAATCCCCATGATCCTCGATGGAGTGGGGCTCTCTGATAAGTAC
This sequence comes from bacterium, assembly GCA_013202895.1. Classification (GTDB taxonomy): domain Bacteria; phylum Fidelibacterota; class UBA8477; order UBA8477; family JABMPR01; genus JABMPR01. Next base: position 44,441 of record JABMPR010000048.1, read on the forward strand.
CGACCTTAAGCATTCACCCGCCTAAAATTCTCCTTGTTATGAGGAATTGAGCTTACATATTAAAAGATGACTTAAGCAGTCATATTATTTTAAACACACTGTAAGGAGATTGATAATGAGCAAAGCAAATGTGGTTGGCTGGTTTGAGATATATGTCAGTGACATGAAACGGGCTCTTAAATTTTATGAAGCCGTTTTCCAGTTTGGTGAATTCACAGATTTCAGCTTTGGAGGTGAACAACTCATGGAATTTCCCTCGGTCGAGGATGGAGCCTATGCCTCTGGTGCTCTGGTAAAAGGTGATGGGTGGTCACCTGGCAAAGGTGGTACCATGGTCTATTTCAACTCTGTTGATTGTGGGGTAGAAGAAAGTCGCGTTGTTGAAAATGGTGGCCTGGTTGTAAGACCCAAACATGCCATTGGTGAACATGGTTTTATAGCCATTGTTGAGGATACGGAGGGGAATGTTATCGGGATTCATTCAAGACAGTAGGAAAGAATATGCAAAAATTCAAAACAGAGCTGAAATGGGGATTGATCTTTATAGTCGTTATCCTGGCTTGGAATTTCATGGAGCGATTAGTGGGGCTTCACAGCACCCTCATTGATAAACATGCGACTTACTCGAACTTTTTCATGATTGTCGCTATTGCAGTATATGTCTTTGCCTTGATAGATAAGCGGGACGGAGATCTGGGTGGCAAAATGACCTGGAAAGAGGGTTTTCTCAGTGGCGTCATTATATCAGTTGTCGTTGGCGTTTTAACTCCTCTGGCTCAGTTCATCATGGCTTACGTGATTTCACCGGACTATTTCACAAATGCTATTCGCTATGGCGTAGAACACGGACTGACCACGCAAACTGAAGCCGAGGCTTATTTTAACCTTAATAATTACATCATCACGAGTACCATATTTGCGCCATTAATGGGCATTGTTACCAGTGCGGTGGTGGCGTTCTTTATAAAGACCAAAGCAGAGACAGCGGTTACAGACTAAGCTTCAAAAACACCTGATTCTTCGGGGGTGTGTACATATCATCGGCTTGTATCTGAGCCACATTATTTGCATTGTCATAATGCTTTTACTTTTTGATGGTCTCGATTAATTTGCTCTCAAATTAATAACTGAGGGGAGGCATTATGCCCAGCGATTTTTCAAAACAAGCCTTGATGATTCTACGTGATGGTTCACAATTTCAATGGTATGTCATACCGCTCCTGGCTTTTGTGTTTTATGTCTACGCCTGTGAGATGGAGAAAAAGAACTATAGTTTGATTTTGGCAGGCTTGGCGTTCTGGGGAATGGATTGGTTTAATGAGATCATAAATTCCCTGATTTTCCATTTTACGAATTATGCACCATTGTGGTGTGCTCCTGGTGATACAGCATTCCTTATATTAATCGGTCTTAATATCGAGATTATGTTCATGTTTGCCGTGGCTGGTATAGTGTGGACCAAAATGTTGCTCCCCAATAAAGAAGATAAAATTTTAGGTATTCCCAATCGCTGGTTCGTGGCTGTGGCCGGTTCTGTTTTCAGCGTCATTGTTGAGTTTTTCCTGAATAGTATTGATGCCTTGACCTGGGACTATGCATTTTGGGATATGAACACGCCCTGGCTGATAATTCTTTTTGGATATCTGACATTTTTTATTGCAGCCTTCTGGGTATACGATATGCAGGAAATGCGTAAGAAAGTCATCGCCGTCTCTGCAATCTGGGGCTTTGATCTGCTCTGTATTCTGGGATTTGGGTTGGGCTTAGGGTGGCTGTAGCAGTCGGACCATATACCAATAACAGGGTTTTCCCTTAAACTATATTATTTGGCAGATAACGAACCTGGGGGATTAAACTTAATTTAGAGTAAGTTGATCGATTGTTGATAGGGTGGGTTTCAATATACCACCATCTGTCTGAATCGCTCCGCAGGCAAGTTAAAATCAGTGGATGGAGTTTAGCCTTTAATAGGAAAGAAGTCTAATATGAATTCATTCACTGAAACAGAATTACTGCCCGATATTTTAAGAGCCATCGAAGAACTGGGTTTTATTAAGCCAACCCCCATTCAAGCAAAAACAATCCCACACCTCTTATCCGAAGATCGGGACATTATTGCTTCGGCCCAAACAGGCACTGGAAAAACTGCTGCCTTTGGATTGCCAGCCATCCAATTAACCAAACTGGAAGATAAACGAACCCAAACTTTGATCCTGTGCCCCACAAGAGAGCTTTGCATGCAGATCACAAAGGATTTGAGCAATTATGGAAAATATTTGGATGGTCTGGGGGTTGTACCCGTATATGGCGGGGCGAATATCGATACTCAATTACGAGCTCTAAGGAAAGCGGCACAAATTGTAGTGGCTACCCCGGGTCGAGCCATGGATCTTATCCGGCGTAAAAAATTAGTACTTAAAACCGTGGTGCGCGTGGTTTTGGATGAAGCCGATGAAATGCTGTCTATGGGTTTCAAGGAAGATCTTGAGTCCATTTTAGCAGAAACACCACAGGAACGACAAGTTTTACTGTTTTCTGCCACGATGCCCCGTGCGATTAATTCCATGACCAAACAATATATGAAAGACCCGCTGAAAATCGCTGCAGCCCATGAGGATGCGGTGGCGCAAAATATTAAACATATATTTTACATGGTTCATGCCCATGATAGATACGAATTGCTAAAACGGGTCGCTGATATGAACCCCAAAATTTATGGTATTGTATTCTGTCGAACACGTCGTGAAACAAAGGAAATTGCCCATAAACTGATGCACGATGGTTACAATGCAGATGCGATTCATGGTGATCTCTCTCAAGCTCAACGCGATGAGGTCATGGGACGGTTCAGGAGCCATCACCTGCAACTTTTGGTTGCGACCGATGTGGCTGCCAGAGGTCTGGATGTCGACGATCTAACTCATATCATCAATCTAAACTTGCCTGATGATGCTGAAATTTATATCCATCGTAGTGGGAGAACAGGCAGGGCGGGGAAGAGTGGCGTCTCTATCGCCATCATTAACACGCGTGAGATGCGTAGTATAAGTACCATAGAGAATAGGTATAAACTCAAATTTGAAAAACAAATGGCTCCCAGTGGCAAAGATATTTGCACCAAACAGTTGTATACACTCATCGATAGAATCGAAAAAGTTAAGGTAGATGAGAAGCAAATCGGTCCCTTTTTGCCGGCTATTCTTGAAAAATTGGAGTGGTTGAGTCGAGAGGAGTTAATCAAACATTTTGTATCCGCTGAATTCAACCGTTTCCTGGAATATTATAAAAACGCCAAAGATATTAACGTGGGGGATCGTCCAAAAAGAGAGAAGCAAACCAGGCAGGAAAGGCGTAAGACTTTATTCTCAAGGTTATTTATAAATGTGGGTTCACTCAACAATCTTAATCCAGTGCGTCTCATTGGTTTGATCAACGAAAGTCTAAATTCCAGTGATGCAACCATTGGTAATATTGAAGTCATGAAAAAATTCGCCTTCTTTGAAATAGAAGAATCAAAGGCAAAGCAACTAATTAAGATTTTGAATGGTGGTGAGTTTGAGGGCGTGAAACTTGTAGTAGAGAGCTCACAAGAAAAACCAGTAACTAAGGAAAGTTCTGATCATTGGCCCTCCAAGAAAAGAACCTATGCTAAAAAAGACGGCAAAAATAGTGGTGGAAAAAAACGTGGTGGTGGACGTCGAAACAGGAAATAATAACTGCGGATATTTTCTGTTTTGGGGATGAGTGAGGATAAAAAGATCAGTCTTCTCCTTTCATTAGTCAGCGCGAGATTTAAAGAGTTCTCGACTTTTGTTTCAGTTTAATAAATAGATCAATATGTTCCCTTATTACTTGAGTGATTAAGGACTCTACTGAGGAGAATTAGAAGTTGAAAAACACATCGCGAACAATGCTTTGGACTTTCACTGTAATTACAATTATTGTGTCTTCAACGCAGGGGCAAACCTGGTTTGGTGACACCCTTACCCTTAATCCCATCACCTTCAATACACAAAGCCCTGAGGGCTGGAATGCTCAATATAAAGTTCTGGTTAACTTTCCTAAAGCTGACACGAAATGGTCAAAAATCCTTATGATTCAGACCTTGAAATGTGATTCAGCAACTGCTGGGGATACGTTCCCCTGTGGTGAATGGGATTATATCTGGAATACTCTTGTGCTGATACCAGCAGGCGATTCTCTGGAAACATATAGTCTGGGTAGTTTTGTCACACCCTATGGTATGCGCCTAAAACTGGGTGGTGACAAAGGCTGGGAATGGGAATATGATATTAGCGAATATGCCCCATTATTAAAGGGTCAGCGCGAACTCATCTCAGGCAATAACCAGGAACTTCTAGACCTCAAATTCAGATTTATAAAGGGAACACCAATACGGGATGTTTTGTCTGTTGAAAACATTTATCCACAGGGAGAGTATCGTTATGAACATCTCGCAACGGATAGCCTGCTTAAGGAACGACAAATAATACTTTCGGACAATGCCACAGCGTTTCGTCTTAAAGCCGTGGTATCAGGTCATGGGCATGCCGGCCCACATAATTGTTGTGAATGGGACAGCAAAACACATTCGTATTATCTAAACAAATGGGAAACTTATCGCTGGAATGTCTGGAAGGATTGTGGGAACAATCCAATTTTTCCACAAGGGGGCACCTGGCCTTTTGATCGAGCGGGATGGTGTCCCGGAACAAAAGTAGATGAGTATGAATTCGAGAT
>JABMPR010000049.1 GCA_013202895.1 bacterium
CTTGACATCTACACCCAGTTGACCGGCATATTTGGGATCCAGAGCATGCTCTGCATCAACAAAGGCAGCATAGCCACCATTTTTTTGAGCATTAGCAACAACATGTAATGCAAGAGTGGTTTTTCCTGAAGACTCGGGTCCATAAACTTCTATGACCCTGCCGCGTGGAATGCCACCAATGCCCAATGCTGCGTCAAGTGATAAAGCTCCCGTAGAAATAGAATCTACTTGCATATTGATCTGATCCTCACCCAATCGCATCACCGCACCTGCCCCAAATTGTCGTTCAATCTGCGAAACTGCCAGTTCGATGGCTTTATCCTTATTTGTTGAGCTATTTTGAGCAGCACTCATTGTTAACCTCCAGTATTAAATTTAAATATTTCCAATTCTTCATAATTCGCACCCGTAGGTGTTAAATCACTTTTAATCCATTTAATCTCATTTACCATAAAATTAGTTTCACGAACCTCTGCCGACATGAAGTCATGAATAAACGTACTTTTGCGTGAGATGGATTTAACGCGACCAAGCGTAATATGGGGTTGAAACTTGCGTTTATCAAGCTGATATCCGAGCTGTCTTAAATGATTATCCAGGTCAATTTTAAAATTGTTTAGGGTGCTGTCATACGCCGCCGTACTCACCCAAATAACTCGGGGTGCATTTGCATGTGGAAAAACACCAGTATCCATGGTGCCCAATTCAAAGGCAGGATAATTAGCAACTATTTTTGCCAGCCCCTGTGACTGCTCTCCCATGCTTTCAGGATCTGTATCTCCGAGAAAATTCAAGGTTATATGGATATTCTCTGCCTTGATCCAGTTTATTCTATCCTCAACGTTTTTAATCGGATCCCGAAAGTGAAATAGATATTTTCTCAAAGATAAAGGCAAAGGAATTGCCAGAAAGGTCCTGATTGGATTCATCAGAGTTGCTCTCTGATAAACAATCTCAATAGATTCAATGCCCCAAGAGCGCTCATCTCTTTATTTAATATCCTCATTTTCCCAAATTGGAACCTGCGTATGTATTGCCTGTTGGTGTCCGCCACACCAATGAAAACCGTTCCAACTGGTTTCTCTTTGCTACCCCCAGTCGGTCCCGCAATTCCAGAGACGGCTACTGCATAATCTGATCCGCTCTGCTCCAGCGCTCCACTTAACATTTCAGAAACGGTTTCCTCGCTGACAGCACCATGATCGAGGAGAGTTGTGGCGCTAACACCTAGCACAGAGCTTTTTGTTTCATTGGCATAGGTAACAAAACCGGTGTTGAAATAGTCACTACTTCCACTAGTATCAGTTATTAAACTTGCAATCAAACCCCCTGTGCAAGATTCAGCAGTAGTAACCGTTGCCTTTTTCTCCAGGAGGAGATCACCAACAACACTGGACAAATTCTCATCATCACGCCCAAAAATATGTTTGGGAAGCAAGGCTTGAAACCTGGAGTATATTTCCTCAATTCGTTCATGATTCTCATTTTCAAATGCAGAATGAAAAGATACTCTGATGGTTACCATGCCCTGTTTAGGCAAATATGCAACTTTCGCCCCAACATACTCGTCCAGGATGGGTTTTGTATATTCATATAGGGTGGATTCCGGCATACCAATGGAGTGGATATCAATCATTTCAACCCTTGAGCCAGACATATTTACCAGAATTGGAATGACATGCTCCCTGGTGATAACCTGCATCTCTCCTGGAACTCCGGGCATGACGAATAAATTTTTACCCATATGCTTGAAATGCATACCCTGAGCACTTCCTGCAGAGTTATGCATTAAAACTGCATTCTCTGGATATTCAGCCTGGGAGATATTTGAGTCTGAGAATTTTAATCCTCTCCGACTAAAGCGTTCCCTGAGTTTCTCCAAAATGTCGGGATAAGTTTTCAGATCAACCTTGAAATACTCGCAAAGAACATCCTTCGTGATGTCATCATGAGTCGGTCCCAGCCCGCCTGTTAGTGTGATTACGTCGGCTTCCTGAAAACCCCAATTAAGGGCATCCACAATATCCTGTTTCTCATCACCAATGATCAGTTTTTTTGTGACTGCTATACTTATCAGATTTAATTGTTGCGAGATATAAGCGTTATTGGAATCAATGGTTTTTCCGGATAGCAATTCGTCACCTATGGAAATGGTGACAGCTTTAATCTGCTTCATAAAATAGCAGCCACTCCCTGAACAATTAGCAATGCCAGCAATCCAGCCAAAATATCATCCATCATAATACCCAATCCCCCTTGAAGATTTTGTACCCTATCGATAATCCAGGGTTTCCAGATATCAAAGATCCTGAAAAGGACAAATGCCGCAAGCCAGTAACCCCAGTGGTCTGGAATCGCTATTACTGCTATCCACTGACCAACAAGTTCATCAATAACAATTTCACTGGGATCCTCTACTCCCTGGGCCCGTGCTACAGCGGTAGAAGCGAGGGTGCCAAGAACCGCCAGGATGACTATTAGACCTACTGTAATAAATTGATTTTCAGTAACTAACCGGGACCAGTAAAATGCGATTGGCAACGTCACCAGAGAACCGTAGGTTCCAGGTGCTCCTGGAATTAAGCCAACATATCCTACCGAGGTAAAACCCCGCAGAATTTGGATCATTCCCTTTCCTTAAAAACCGTGCTTAAATAGAGTCGATTAATCCAAAGATAATTGAATCCAGTAAAGGCTGTCACTAATCCTGTGAGAATAAAAATGGTTTCGGTGACAAACCATTCCCCCAGCCAGTCTACCAGACCGTCAAGAATTTCAAAATGCCCCATAAGAATAAAGACAAGTCCTAAATACATTGATATATATTGGAAAGTGGTTTTCAATTTTGCCATCGCACTGGTATTCATTGATTCGCCATTTGCCAGCATCCCCCAACGCAGGAGCGTGACCACCATATCCCGCAGAATAACCACTGCGGTGATCCATATGGGCATGACATCCAAAATATTCAGAGTAATAAATGTGCTATTGACCAAAATTTTATCTGCAAGCGGATCCATGAATTTTCCAAACTCAGTTACTACCTGCAGCTTGCGGGCTATCATTCCATCCAACAGATCAGTCAATGAAGCCACAAAAAAGAGGCCAAAAGCAATGAGGTGTAGTGTGAATCCTTCAAACCCGATGAGCAACCAAACAATCAGTGGGGTTATCACAATCCGAAAAATGGTTAAAATATTTGGAAGATGGTGTATCATTTTAATTCATGCCGGTCGTCAAGCGCCCTTCCCAGAGTTACCCCGTCAATATACTCCAAATCACCCCCACTTGGAATCCCTCTGGCCAAACGAGTGACTTTGATCTCTTTTTCCTGCAGTAAACGAACCAGATAGAGTGAGGTGGTCTCCCCTTCCACACTGGGATTCATTGCAATAACGAGTTCCTTAACACCATCAAGCCTTGTAAGTAGATTTTGAATGTTTAATTGATCCGGTCCCACACCTTCTAAAGGCGAGAGTACCCCGCCCAGAACATGGTATTTCCCACTAAATCGAGTGGTCTCCTCTATGGCGACAACGGCTCTAGAGTCCTCCACAATGCATAGAATTGATTCATCGCGACGCGTATCTAAACATACAGGACAGGGGTCGGTTTCTGTGATAAGATTGCAGATTGAACAACTCCTGAGTTTTTCTCTGCTTTGGACAATTACTTCTCCCAACTGCTGAACATCTTCCTGATCCCAATCTAAAAGTTGAAATGCCATTCGTTGAGCCGTCTTTTTCCCAATTCCCGGGAAACGTGAGAATTGTTGGGTTATGCGGTCAAGACTATCAGGAAGAATTTTCATCCAAGCCCGGGAATATTTAGTCCGCCCAATCCACCCATCATACCACCAGTGACCTGTGACATTCTGGAATTTGCAGCTTCTTGAGCATTTGACAATGCTTGATTTACAGCGGCCAGGACCAGATCCTCAACCATATCAACATCATCTTCCAGAACATCAGGTTCGATCTTGATGGATAGAATCTGCATCTTTGCATTGGCTTTAACCAGGACCATACCACCTCCAGCACTGCCCTCCACCTCAACACCAGCAAGCTCTTCTTGAGCTTCTTCCATATCTTTTTGCATTTTTTGGGCTTGTTTTAA